>NZ_AEAA01000080.1:0-1262 GCF_000179335.1 Peptoniphilus sp. oral taxon 836 str. F0141 | reverse complement strand
AGAATTTCTGATATCTACTGATAAAAATTCCATTTCTTTTGAATAATTCACGCTATTAAGCTCAGAAATTTTCTCCTTATAGGACTTTAAATCTTCAAAATCCCTTTCCATATCTTCATCTATTTGAAAAACTTCATAATTAGCATGTAAAAGCTCGTCTATCTGCAAATAATCTTTTTTAATCTCTCTATTTAACTCTACAGATTGTTGAAAATCATTAATACTTACAGCCTTGGCTTTCTCGTTTATAATTTTTTCTTCTATAGATTTAATTTGTCTTTGTAAGTCCTTGTTATCTCTAATATTAGCAGCAAGTAAATTTTTTTTATCAGCTTCAAGAGCTGATTCTTCTTTTTTTAAAATCTCTAAGCCCTTAAAATATTCTATTCTTTTATCATCTAGTTCTAATTCCCCTTTATTAATCTCTTCAAGCCTTTTATTAATTGAGCCAATCTTAGTCTTTGTTCTAGTCGGCTTTCCATAAGAATCTAAATCCTCTTCAAGCTTTTCAAGAGCATAATGATAATTTATTTTTTCATCATTAGAAGTGATAAAATTTGAAATTTTTTCTTTCAATAGCTTGCTGGCTTTCTCATCTATTATGCTTTCCAACTGTCTGATATAAAAAGTTGAATGAAATAAATGCCTATTCATATTAAAAAAATAAAGCCCCGGCTCTTCTATTCTCGAATATTTTTTAAAAATTGCTAAATTAGAAATATTAGTGCCCTTAGTTAAATTTAAAACTTCAATGCTATTATTTGAAAAATCTCTACTTATTCTGTACTTATCATCTTTTGTAAGCTCTATATAACCCTTATAATCACTACCTTGCCAAGGTTTATATTTTTCGTATAATTCATCAGTTCTTTTTGCCTTTAAGCTATCTTTTGAAAATCCATAAAAAATTCCATCAATAAAGGCATGGCTTGTGGATTTACCTCCTTCATTTTCTGCAAAAATAATATTTATTCCTTGTCTTAAATCAATTTCTTTTCCCTTGAATTTTCCAAAAGCACCTAAATAAATTTTATCTAAAAGCATCTGATTCCTCCATTAAATACTTGATGCCAATTTTCATAGCCTCTTTTTCTAAGTCATTATCCAAGTCAAAGGATGAAATAAACTGTCCAAGAATATTATTCTCGTTTTCTCTTGAAATAGTTTCAATATCAATTGCTGGCTTAATGTTATTTTCTATTTCTATATAAAATCCATCAAGAGATGATTTTAAATAATCTAGTAGATAATCAATATCTCCA
>NZ_AEAA01000081.1:0-3333 GCF_000179335.1 Peptoniphilus sp. oral taxon 836 str. F0141 | reverse complement strand
CGGCAAAAGGTCCAGGTCCTGTTACTCTAATAAACATAAGACCATAAACAATTGCTGGTATAGTTCTTATAACCATAATTAAAAGTTTTGTTAAAAAAGCTATTTGTTTAGGAACTATATTTGAAGAGGCTAAAAATGCCAATGGAATTGAAATTATCGCTCCTATAATAGTCCCTAAAAATGCTATGGCTATAGTCTCAAGCAATAAATAAATAACACCCTTACTGTTCAAACTAAATAAAAGTTCTTTATCAGGATTTAAAATTCCTTTAAAAATATTTTTTGCTATTGAAAGCCCATCTCCTGCTGAATTATCAAAATTAACTACAGAACTAGACCAAAATAAGATTGCTAGTAAAGTCACAACAATTGTAAAAATATATAATTTATTATTAGGTTCTTCTCTATATTTTTTTTCTATTTTATCCATATTTCACCTAGTTTAATTTATTTCTGAAATAATGACTTATATTTTCAATTAAAAAAACTGTGATAAGTAGAGCTAAAAGTATTGTTCCAACTCTATTATAATCTCTCCAATTTATATTTTCATTAATTAAAAGTCCAAGTCCACCTGCACCTACATAACCAAGTATAGCCGCATATCTTACATTTCCTTCAAAGTTATAAAGGCTAGTTGATAGGTAATAAGGAAGAATTTGTGGAATAATACCCTTTATAAAAGCAAGTGGTGAAGTATATCCCATAGAAATCAAAGCCTCATACGCTCCCATATTCACTGTTTCAATCTGTTCATAAAGAAGTTTTCCCACATAAGAAAAAGAAAATAGAAATATTGCACAAGTTCCTGCAAAAGTTCCAAGTCCAAATATATAAGTAAATATTAGCGCTGATACTAAAGTAGGTATAGTTCTTATAATTGAAAAGAGCAGTTTAGTTAAAGAATTAATGATTTTACTTTTAACCATATTATTTGAAGCTAAAAAGGAAAAAATATAGCTACAAATGCTCCCAAAAATGAACCTAAAAAACTCATTTTAATCGTATCAAATAAGGGTTCAATTACCGATTTAAAATAAGATAAATTTGGATTGAAAATTTCTTTAAGAATTATAAAAAATTCGCCAAAGTTTTTAATCAAAACTGAAAGAGAAAAACCGGTAATTTTAATTGATATAAATGAAAAAATAAATAAAACCGATAAAATAAAAGGCATTCTTGACCTTTTTTCATAAACAAGTTTCCCGTTAGAAAGCTTGTAAACTTTAGGTTTGAAGATTTTATCATATAGACTCATTTTTTTCACCCTTTTTTATTTCGTCAATAGAATCTCCATATATTTGCGTTAAAATTTTATCGTTTACATCCTTGCTGGGACCATGATAAATTATCTGCCCATCTTTAATACCTATTACACTTGTTGCATATTCAAGTGCCAAATCAACATGGTGAATATTTAAAAGAATTGTAATTTTCATCTCTTCATTTATTCTCTTAAAATAACTCATAACAGATCTTGCATTTATTGGGTCAAGACTTGCAACTGGTTCATCTGCTAAGATGATATTAGGATTATAGGCAAGGGTTCTTGCAAGAGCCACTCTTTGTTGTTGACCTCCTGATAAATTATCTGCTCTAACATAAGCTTTATCTAAAATATCAACTTTTTCCAGTGATTCAAGAGCTTTAATCTTATATTCTTTAGGATAAATTCCAAATATTGACCTTATAGGACTGAGTTCGGGAACAAAAGCCGTAAGCACATTATTAATTACAGACATTCTATCAACTAGATTAAAAGATTGAAAAATCATACCGACATTTCTTCTGAACTTTCTAAGCTCCTTACCCTTTAATGAAGAAACATTAATATCTCCAACTGTTAGTGAACCACCAGTAATATCGTGCATTTTATTTATTGTCCTAATTAAAGTAGATTTACCTGCACCAGATCTACCAATAATTGCCACAAATTCTCCGTCTTTAATTTCCAAATTTACATCCTTCAAAGCTTTAAAACCGCCAGGATATACCTTATCTACATTAGTAAATTTTATCATTTTACTCCCTCTTAAAAAAATAAGGCCCATGGGGCCCTATTAATTAGTTTTTAGCATCTTTTAACAATTTTTGTGCTTCTCTTTCGCCGTCATAGTTTTTGTCTTCAGCTTTTTCATATCCTTCATGATTATAAATAGAAATTATTTGTTTGCCTTCTTCAGTTTGAGCAATTTCTATGAAAGATTGAGCTAGTGCATTTTTAAAATCATCAGTCATAATTTCAGATTTCTTTGAAACAGAAATTGTATCATTGTAAATCTTATCTGTAACTCCAATTACATTTGTTTCATCCCAAATTGAAGCACTCCTTGCAAATTCACTTTGCCATTTGTCTGCATAATCTAGTCTAAGATCACCATAACCAATAATTATATCTACTTGACCAGAAGCAAGTCTTGCTGCTGATGAAGCGTAAGAATCAGCTTGAACTACATTTGCCAAATCTGTTATTCCTTTATTATAATTTTTTTCTAACCATAAATATGGATAAATGTATCCTGCAGAAGAAGATGAACCCATTACTGACCATTTTGCAGAATTTAAATCGTCCCAAGTAAGCTTTTCGCCATTATTTACTTTTTGTGCAAGTTCTTTACCTTTTTCAGATGGACCAGCAATTATAAGACCTCTATAAAAACTTGCCATATTGTCATCTAATTGTTTTGTTGGCTTTTTATCATTCCATTCTTTAGGATTATCTGATTCTACTGAAAGAGCTTTTCTAGTTGCAGTTAATAGTGCTTCACATCCATCAGAATAAAGCACATAAGTACCTCCTGGAATAAATCCAACATCTACAGAACCAGCACTTAAAGCTTCACCTGTAGTTTCGTAGTTAGTTCCTACTGAAATATCAACATCTCCAACTTCGTAACCTTTTTCCTTTAATTTTTCTTTAAGGATATTTTTAAGAGGTTCAGTTTGAGTCACTATTTGTTCAGGATCTCTAGATGGAACAAATTGAACTGTTAATTTTTCAATTTTTTTACTTTCCCCTTTTTCACCTTCACCATTAGAACTATTAGCGTTGTTTTTACCACCACATGCTGTTAAAGCAAAAATTAAACCTAAAGCCATCACGACTTTTAAAATTTTTTTCATTATGTCCTCCCTTGAAAAAATTTTATATCTTACCTATTAATATTAAAATATATATGTAATTAATACAATATTTTTTTAGATTTTTATATAAATATTTTAAATTAATTGTTTTTGTATAAATGCTAAAAATTTTTCAAATTATATTATAGAATTTAGAAATAAAAAAATAGACTCCAAATGGAATCTATTCTTCTATAATTAAATAAAATT
>NZ_AEAA01000082.1:0-7824 GCF_000179335.1 Peptoniphilus sp. oral taxon 836 str. F0141 | reverse complement strand
TTTAATTTTTTTAATTGAAAAGAAGAAAATTGAAAAAATTAATAAAAAATTTTCAAACTAAAAAACCAAGGAGTTTTAAACTTCTTGGTTTTTTTATATTGTACTTAGTTTTTATATTATACTTAGTCTAATTCGTTAATTACTTTTACTAAGTGGTTATAAACTCTTTGTATTGAACCTAAATATGTTGTTTCTTTAGGGGTGTGAGCTCCTCTTACATCGGGTCCTAATGAAACTATATCTAGATTTGGATTTTTCTTATAAAATACTCCACATTCAAGTCCACCATGAATTATTGCTAATTCCATATCTTTGCCGTAACTTTCTTTGTAGGTTTTTTTAACTATTTCTCTTAAAGGAGAGTGTTCTTTATATTCCCATTCAGGATAATAGTTTATAAATTCATAATCTACATTGAAACCTTTAGATGCGTCCTTAAATATTTGTTCAAATTCTTCTATTAAAGATGATTTTATGAATCTCATAGAGTCTTTTACTAGATATCTACTTGTATCTTTTTCATATCTTCTGACTATAGCAAGATTGGATGAAGATTCTAAGAATTTTTTTGTATCATCTGTATATGATCTAAGTCCTGTCGGAAGACCTAATAGAAACTTTGCAAATTCTTTGGATGATTTTTCTGTTTGAATTTTTCCTTTGTATTTTTCGGTAGAAACTGTAATAGAAAAATCTCCGTCTAAGTCTTGGTATTTGTCGACGAGTTCATTTATTACTTTTTTTGCAATATCAGTATCGCAAGAAATTAATAGCTTTCCTTGTCTGGGAATTGCATTATCTTTTGTACCACAATCAATTTCTGCAATTTTACCATTTACTTTATCTATAAATTCAGCAATAATTTTAATCATATTGCCCCTATTTTTATCTATTTCTACCCCTGAATGACCGCCTTCAAGACCAGCAAATTCAAGTGATAAAATATCTTTGTCATAATCTTCATAGCTAGGGGTAAAGATTGCTTTATATTGTTCACCACCAGCTGCAGCCATTGTTAAAATTCCTTCATCTTCTGAATCTATATTTATGAGATAAGAGCCTTGTAAAAATTCTGCAGATACATTTTTTGCTCCGTGCATATCTGTTTCTTCTGAAACTGTTACTAAAATTGTCATTGGTCCGTGTTCTGTAGTTTCAGCTAGGGCAAAGGCAGTTGCAAGTCCTATACCGTCATCAGCGCCTAGTGTTGTGCCATCAGCTCTTAAAATATCACCATCATAAATAAGTTTTATTGGGTCTTTTAGAAAATCATGGTTGGAATCACTACTTTTTTCACAAACCATATCCATATGGGCTTGCAAGATTACTCTTTTTTTATTTTGACAGTTTTCTTTTGCAGGAACATCAATTTTAACGTTTAAAACTTTATCTTGCTCTGCCTTATATCCCTTTTCTTGGGCAAGTTTTACTAAATAGTCAGAGATTTCCTTTTCATTTCCTGAACCTCTTGGAATTTTTGCGAATTTTTCAAAATATTCAAGTACTAAATGTTTATCCATATAATCACCTCATTTTAAATTTATTTTATGGTATAATTTTTTACCTTTTCTCAAGATAATTTCATCATCTTTAAACTTATCTAAGGTAATTATTAAAGCTGGGTCAGTTATTTTTTCATCATTGATTGAAATTCCACCTTGATTTATAAGTCTTCTAGCTTCAGAATTTGTTTTTGAAAAGCCTATTTCTGTTAATATATTTAAAATGCCTATACCTTCTTGTAAGCTTTCTTTATTCATAAGTGTAGAGGGGATATTTTCTGCTGTTTTTTGACCTCCAAACATTGCTTTTGACGCTTCAAGGGCTTTTTTAGCTTCCTCTTCTCCGTGAACATCCTTAACTACTTCATAAGCTAAAACTTCTTTTGCCTTGTTTAGTTCTTGACCTTCTAATTTTTCATATTCTTTAATTTCATCCATATCTAAAAGTGTCAAAAGTTTTAAAAATTTAATTACATCCCTATCGTCAGTATTTCTCAAATATTGGAACATTTCATAGGGAGAAGTTTTTTCTTTTGATAGCCAAATAGCACCTTTTTCAGTTTTGCCCATTTTGACACCATTTGCAGTAATTAGCAATTTAAAAGTCATGCCGAATACTTTTTCTTCTTCTAATTTTCTAACAAGTTCATATCCGCCAATAATATTTGACCATTGATCAGAACCGCCAAGCTCAAGTTTTACACCATAATTTCTGTATAAGTGTAGAAAATCGTAAGATTGCATTAGCATATATGAAAATTCAAAGAATGTAAGCCCTTTTTCCATTCTATTTTTGTAGCAATCAAAAGTTAACATCCTATTTACTGAAAAATGAACTCCAATAGTCCTCATAAATTCTAGAAAATTAAGATTTAAAAGCCAATCACCATTATTTAAAATCATGCCTTTGCCATCAGAAAAATCAACAAATCTTGAAATTTGTTCCTTAAAGCATTTTGCATTGTGATCAATAGTTTGTCTATCCATCAATTTTCTCATATCATTTTTGCCTGATGGGTCACCTATAGATGTTGTTCCGCCACCTAAAAGTGCAACTGGAATATGTCCTTGTTTTTGCATATGTTGCATAACTCTAATTTGTAAGAAGTGGCCAAGAGTTAGTGAATCGGCTGTTGCATCAAAACCTATATAAAATTTAATCTTTTCTTTTTCCAAAACATCCTTGAGATTTTCTTCATCTGTAACAGAATCTATAAAACCTCTTTCTTTTAAAACATCAAATACATTTTTTGTCATAAATACCTCCAATAAAAAAAGCCAGGCATTGAAAGGACGCATTCGTGGTACCACCTTTCTTCGCCATAGGCCTTAAAGTCTAAAATACTCGACTCTGATATTGTAATTCGGCTAAAAGCTTACTTTATATCTTCTCCGTCTTTAATATGTTATACTAAAATTATACTAATAATATTTATTAAAGTCAAATGGAAGTGATCATATGTATGGAATAGATATATGTAAAATAAGTAGGATTAAAGATTTATTCGATAAGTATCCCAAATTTTTAGATGAATATTTTACTGAAAATGAGATAAATTATATTAGAAAGAAAAAAAATCCCTATGAAAGAATGGCGGGAATTTTTTCTGCTAAGGAAGCTATAATAAAAGCAAACGAAATAGATAAAACTTTTCCACTCAAAGAAATAGAAATTTTTCATGAAAATAAAAAGCCCTATGGTAAATTTAGGGGACAAAAATATTATCTGTCTATTTCTCATGAAAGAGATTATGCCATAGCTTTTGCCAAACTGATTGAAAATTATATAGAGATTGAAAAGGAATTTATCAATATTATGCCCAAGAGGGATAGTAATTCACATAAAGGGACTTTTGGCAAGATTGGAATTGTAGGCGGCAGTTTTGGCATGACAGGTTCTGTTTATTTATCTTCAAATGCTTGCTTAAAATCAGGGGCAGGTCTTGTTTATAATGTTGTAGATAAGGAAATTTTTGAAATTATGTCAATAAAATATATTGAACCTATTGCAAAGACCTTTGATAATAATGATGATTTAATTAAATTTTTAAATTCTCTAGATGTAGTTGCAATTGGTCCTGGAATGGGGACAAAGAAGGAAAAGATAGAAATTTTAAAAAGAGTTCTAAAAATTCAAAAACCATTATTAATAGATGCAGACGGTCTAAACAATTTAGTTTTAATAGATGAGCCTTTCAAGAACAGAAAGGATTTTCAAACAGTACTAACACCACATCCTCTTGAATTTTCAAGACTTACAGGACTTGATCCAAATTTTATAAATAATAATAGAGAAAAACTTGCAAAGGAATATGCAAAGAAAAATAAAGTGGTTTTAGTTTTAAAAGGAAGTGCAACTGTGGTAACTGATGGCGATAGAATCTATATCAATAAGAGTGGAAATCCCGGCATGGCAAGTGCAGGTTCAGGCGATGTACTGACAGGAATAATAAGTGCACTTTTAAAAATTTTTCCAAGCTTTGAAGCCGCAAAGGTGGGAGTTTATATTCACGGATTAGCTGGAGATTTTGCAAAAAATAGTTTGGGAGAAGTTTCAATGAGGGCAAGAGATATTATTAATTTTTTACCAATGGCATTTAAGTCCATTGACAAGAATTAAAAATACACGTATAATTATGTGGGAAAGTTTCTTTTAACCGAAAAGGTGAGAGTATGATGATAAAAAGAGGAGATATATTTTATGCAGACCTTTCGCCGGTTATTGGTTCTGAACAGGGTGGCGTTAGACCTGTTGTAGTAGTCCAGAATGATGTTGGTAACAAGTATTCTCCAACTATAATAGTAGCAGCTATAACGAGCCAACTTAATAAAGCCAAATTGCCCACCCATGTTAATGTAAAAGCTAAGACTGTACCGCTTCCAAAAAATTCAGTTATATTGTTAGAACAAATTAGAACAATAGATAAAAAAAGGTTGAGAGAAAGAATTGGCAGATTTGGCGAAGATGTTATGACCGTCATAGATGATGCTATAAAAGTTAGTTTGGGAATAAAATAATATTGTTTGGACATACATATTAGAGCTGTTTTTTCAACAGCTCTTTTTAATATGGAAAAATATTTCTAGCTATGGTAAAATCAATAAAGGTAAAGAGTAAAGGCAAGGTAATTATGGAAAAAGTAAGTATTTTCGGAATAAATATTTGTAATATTTCTTTTGAAGAAAATAAAAAAATTTTAGAGAAATTTTTAGAATCTGATAAACTTAATAGGATTTATACACCCAATACTGAAATTGTTATGGCAGCCAGGGAAGATAATGAATTAAAAAATATTATCAATAGTGGAGAACTGGTAATTTGTGACGGTATTGGTCTTATTTATGGTGCAAAAATCAGAAAAAAACCTTTAAAAGAAAGGGTAACTGGTTTTGATACCTCCATGGAATTATTAAAACTTGCCGATGAGAAGGGACTTAATTTATATTTTTTAGGAGGCAAGGAAGGGGTAAGCAAAAAAGCCTGTGAAAATGTTCAAAAAAAATACAAAAATTTAAAAGTTTGTGGTTATCACAATGGATATTTCCCTGGAAGTCATATGGGAGTTGATAATTCCGAAGAAGAGAAAAATATCATTGATGAAATAAATTCAAAAAATGTCAATATTATTTTTGTAGGTCTAGGATTTCCAAAACAAGAAATTTGGATTGACAAGAATTTCCATAAGATTAAAGCAAATATTATTATTGGTAATGGTGGAGTTTTAGATATTTTAGCTGGTCAAGCAAAAAGAGCTCCAAAAATTTTTATAAAATTAAATTTGGAATGGTTCTATAGGCTTATTACAAACCCGTCAAGATTTAAAAGACAGCTCGCCATTCCAAAGTTTTTAGTTTCAATATTATTAGATAAGAAAAGTGTACAATGATAAAAGGAGAAGAAATGAAAGATAGTTTAAATGTAAACACCATTAGAATGTTGTCAATAGACCAAGTGCAAAAGGCAAACTCAGGCCATCCTGGCTTACCTTTGGGAGCAGCACCCATGGCTTATGAACTTTTTAAAGACCATTTAAAAATAAATCCCAAAGATCCAAACTGGCACAACAGAGATAGGTTTATCTTATCAGCAGGTCATGGAAGCGCACTTTTATATTCGTTGCTTTATCTTTTCGGCTATGGACTTAGTCTTGAAGATTTAAAAAATTTTAGACAAATACTTTCAAAGACCCCAGGTCACCCTGAATACGGTCATACTGTAGGAGTTGACGCAACCACAGGACCACTTGGTCAAGGTATTTCTATGGCTGTAGGCATGGCACTAGCAGAAGAAAAACTTGGAGCATTATACAATAAGGATATAAAATTAATAGACCACTATACTTATGCCTTAGTAGGTGATGGATGCCTTATGGAAGGAATATCCAATGAAGCCTCATCACTTGCAGGAACATTAAATTTAAAAAAATTAATAGTATTATACGATTCTAATAATATAACAATAGAAGGTTCAACTGATCTTGCCTTTGCAGAAGATGTATTAAAAAGATACGATGCTTTGGGATGGGATACTTTTGAAGTTATGGACGGAAATAATTTAGAAGAAATTTCAAAGGCAATAGAAGATGCAAAGAAAAGCCCAAATCCAGCCATGATAAAAGTTAATACCAAAATAGGTTATGGATCACCTATGGCAGGTTCTGAAAAATCTCACGGTTCACCTCTAGGAATAGAAAATATTAAAAAGACCAGGGAATTTTTTAATATGAAAGATGAAGATTTTTATGTTGATGAAGAAGTCAAAGATAACTTTTCACAAATAATTAAAAATCTTCAAGAAAAATACCAAGAAGATAAGAAAAACGAAGAAAAATATAAGGAAAAATATCCAAAACTCTACAAGGAATATATTGAAAGCTTGGATAAATCAAAAAATATAGATTATGTAGATAAGGATTTTTATGATTCTTTCGATAAAGATATGGCGACAAGGCAAACATCAGGTAAAGTTTTAAACCATATAGCAAAGAAATGTAAATACTTATTTGGAGGTTCTGCAGATCTTGCCGGTTCAAATAAATCATCTTTAGATGGGGAAGAATATTTTTCAAAAGACAACAGATTAGGAAGAAATATAACCTTCGGAGTGCGTGAAAATGCTATGGGAGCTATAACAAATGGTATGTTATTGCATGGCGGTTTGAGACCTTATAATGCAACATTTTTAGTATTTTCAGATTATATGAAACCAACAATTAGGCTTGCAAGCCTTATGAATATACCAAATATTTATATATTCTCCCACGATTCTATAGGAGTAGGGGAAGATGGACCAACCCACCAACCAATAGAACACCTTGCAATGTTAAGGTCCATACCAAATTTAATAGTATTTAGACCAGCAGATGGAAGAGAAACTTGCGTAGCTTGGAACCTTGCAATGCAATCAAAAAATACTCCAATAGCCTTGATATTGACAAGACAAAACCTACCACAACTTGAAAATTCTTCATTAGATGCTAAAAAAGGAGCTTATATAATTAAAAAAGAAGAAGAAAAGCTTGAAAAAATTATAATAGCTACAGGCTCTGAAGTTCATCTTGCACTTGAAGCCACAAAAGATATGAAAAATGTAAGAGTAGTAAGTATGCCTTCAATGGAGCTATTTGAAGCACAAACTGCATCCTATAGGGAAGAAATTTTACCAAAGAAAATTAAAAAGAGAATCAGCGTGGAAGCATCATCATCCTTTGGTTGGCAAAAATTCACAGGTCTTGAAGGAAAAAATATTTCCATAGACACCTTTGGTATAAGCGCTCCAGCAAAGGAAGTTTATAAATACTTTGGCATAACGGTTGAAAATATAAAAAAAACAGTTGAAGAATTATAAAATAATAACTTTACAAATACCTTCATAATTGGGGGTATTTTTTTAATTAGTTACAATGATTATTTAGCAATTTAACTTGATTACGGACTAAATCTGGAATATAATTAAATAAATAGACATCAGATGTATGGTTAAAAATTTATGTTACCATACAAAATACAAAGATAAAAAATTAAAGAGGTCCATATGAAAAATATCTTTAAAAGATTGTTTTTAATTTCAATATGATCTTTATTGTGGATATATAAAAGAGCGAAGAAATCCAACATATGCTTGGGTATCATTTTATATTGTTGCTTCTACAATAACCGACCAAGTATGGTTGAAAGGCTTTGTAAATGGTAATGGATATTGGACTGAATCTCATGGAATTTAGGTGGTAATATGAACAATTTTGCAGTAATGTCAATAATTTCAAATTATTGTCTTCAAGCATTTTTTATAATTTTAAAGACTTTTTTAATTTATAAAATT
>NZ_AEAA01000083.1:0-780 GCF_000179335.1 Peptoniphilus sp. oral taxon 836 str. F0141 | reverse complement strand
TCATAATCTTATCTATTTTTTACGCATACAAATATTACACCATTAAAATTAATATAGAAAAAATAGACAAAAACTTAGATTTTCGAAAAAATAAAAAATCAGAGGTAGAAGCTCAGTTAAGTACAAAAAATAAATCTTTATTAAATTTATATGAAAAGTACAATGAAATGAGTAATAAATTGATGGAAAAAAATGAAAGAATTGACGAACTTAAAGATAATTACGGAAAACTTCTTTCAAATTTATCTCACGATTTAAGAACACCCCCTAACTTCCATTATAGGTTATTTAAATTTATTAGATATAAAGGATAAAGAACAGGAAAAAATTCTTGAAATTGCCGTTGATAAGGCTTATTTTCTAAATAATTTGGTGGAAAAATTTTATCAACTTTCTCTTATCAATGAAAAGAATTCTTTAGACTTTGAAAATTTTGACCTTGTTCAATTAATCTATCAAACTTCCTTTAATTATTTTGATAAATTCAAAAAAATTGATCAGGAAATAGAAATTAAATTGCCACAAAAATATATAATTTCTTCAAACAAAAATTCTTTTGAAAGTATTTTGACTAATATCTTAGATAATATGTATAAATATTCTAGGGGAAACAATAAAATTGAGTTAGAGGATTCTCATAAATTGAAGCTAATATTTTCAAATGATATAGAATATAAAGATGGGCAACTAAATTATTTATTTGAGAGGTCAAAAGTTCTAGACCCGTCTAGAAAAAATGCCACAGGACTTGGACTTTCAATTGTAAAAGCTCATTTAGAT
>NZ_AEAA01000084.1:0-1785 GCF_000179335.1 Peptoniphilus sp. oral taxon 836 str. F0141 | reverse complement strand
CCAAGATGTTGATAAAATCTTACAGATTTTATATATGAATAATTTTTCTAGAATTGAGGATTTTGATGAGAAGTTTAAGGATAATTTATTTATAGACAAAAATCATATTGGGGATTTTTTAGATTTTGTCGACAAAATAAAGATAGAAAAAATAGATCCCTATAATGATTTAGATTATTACATAAATTTCCTAAAAAATTTAGAAGATGAAATTAGAGAGATTTTAGATAGGGATTTTGAAAATTTAAAAGATGTAGAGATTTATAGGGTAGGTAATTTATCCCTTGACCAGATAGATAAATTCATTAATATAGCAGATAGTTTTAAAGATATGTATGACAAAATATCCTTTAAAGAATTTAGAGAGATTTTGTTCACATATTTAGATTCTATAAGTCTAAAATCTTTGAGAAATTATGAGGGTATAAAAACAGCAAGTCTAGATAAAATTTATTACAGCAATAATGAAATAGGCATTTATTTATCTTATGATAAGAATAAAAATCTTTATAAGAAAAATTTTATCTACAACGATGATAACATGGAAGACTTAAAAAGAATTGGACTTGTAAAGGATTATAATCAGATAGAACTTATAGAACTTATTTACAGGCTTTGTAATGACAAAAAATCTATTTTTTTGATTAAAAATGATGAAATATCTAATTCTTTAAACCTGATAAAAACAAGGGGAAATATAGAAATCTCAACTTATGAAGATAATTATATAAGTTCAGCTCTCAATGCTTACGAAAATATAAATAGAGAAGATGATTTTAAATTAGACTCTACAAATATAAGTCAATTAAAGAGAATTTTAGAAAATAGGTCTTTTTCAGCCACAGACTTTGATTCATATGTAAAAAGTGGCAGAGATTTTTTGATAGAAAGAGTTTTTAAAATTGAAGAATATGAGGACTCTTTCAAGGAAGTCGACTATCTTAAAGATGGGTCTATCTATCATAAAATATTAGAAAACTATTTTAAAAATAGAAAAGTATATGATGAAGATTATTTAAAAAATTTAATTATGAAAGAAACTTTTCCAAAGTGTTCAAAAGTAGAAGATTTGAGTTTTTCCGAAAAGTTTAAATTTATTAAAGATTTCTCATATCTTTTAGATATAGTAAGGGCAGATACAGATGCAAATAGGATAAATAAAGATTTTATGCCTAAACTATTTGAAAAGAGATTTTCTTTTGATATTGGACCAATTAATCTCGTAGGTTCCATTGATAGGATTGATGCAAAAGATGATGAAGAGATACTTATAGATTATAAATCATCTAATGCATCAACAAGAACGGCTGCCGATGTGTTCAATAACAAGTCCTTTCAAAGTGTAATTTACGCATTGGCAAGAAAAAATAAGGACAAGAAAATTGCTGGTTTTTATTATAAAATAATTAAAAATTTTAAAAATGTGCCAATTTTTGTAAATGAAAAATATATTGATAAATATGACAAGGGACGCTTTTACAAAAGTGATAATGAAATTAATGAGCTTCTAGATAATGCCACCAATAAGATAATTGAATTATATAAGGACATGTGTGATGGAGTTTTCTATAATGAGGATGAAAAAAAGAAAGGGAATTAAAAATATGACAAAAATTTTAACATCTAAAGATTTAAGAAAAAGATTAAAAGAAAAATTATTAGAAAAAATAGAAAACTTAAATGAAAAGCCGGTTTTAGCCATTATAAGATTAGGACAAAGACCTGAAGATTTATCTTATAGAAAAAGGACTTACAAAAAACTGCAAAAGAATTATCCATTACCTG
>NZ_AEAA01000085.1:0-1341 GCF_000179335.1 Peptoniphilus sp. oral taxon 836 str. F0141 | reverse complement strand
AAATTATCAAAAATTTTGTTCCTTTTTTTTGTTCCTCTTTGATTAATCTCCCCACCTTATCCATACTCCTGAAATCAAGCCCTGATGTCGGCTCATCCAATATAATAAAAGGTGTTTCTCTCAACATAGCTACGCATAGAACCAATCTCTGTTTTTGACCACCTGATAAAGTTGCTGGATGCTTATCTCTTATATCAAATAATCCAACTTTTTTTAAAAGTTCCTCTGCTTTCGTGATATAATCTTCTCTATTTTTTAACCCAGTTAATAATTCATCCATCAAATCTTCCCCAAATAATTGAGAGTCTAAATCTTGAGGAATATACCACACTTTGCTTAACCTCATCTTTTTATTAGCTTTGAGTCCATTTATCTTTATTTCTCCATCAGTCTGATTTTGAATCCCAGAATAAATTTTACCGAGTGTACTTTTACCTGTTCCATTTATTCCTACTAAAGCAATAGTCTCATTGCTATCAAATTTAAGTGACACATCTTTTAGTACGAAATTATTTTTATATTTTTTACTAATATTTTTCACCTCAAAATCAAAAGAATTGTCACTAATAATTTCTTTTTCTTTAACTTTGTGGTCATCTACAACAATATCATCAAGATTTATTGAGCGTAAGCCCAATGCATTTAAGTCTTTTGAACTAATTTTTTCAAATTCTTCTGCTTTATAACTATTTGTTAAAGATCCATTTTGTATCAATAAATACCTATCAGCTATTCCTTTTAAATAAAATAACCTATGCTCAACAATTACTATAGTTTTCCCTTCGTTTTTTAAGTCCATTATAAGTTTTGAAAATTTATATATTGATTTCAAATCAAGATTTGCAGATGGTTCATCAAATACATAAATAGATGGTTCAATGGCTCTTGCTGAACAAATTGCTACTTTTTGCCTAATTCCATAGGATAAATTGTATATCCTATTATTTAACAATTTATCAATATTCATTTTCTCAGTTGATTCATTCACTCTTCTTATTATTTCATCACGCTTATATCCCAAATTTTCCGGTCCAAATGCAATTTCTCCATTAACTTCATTGGCAAAAAATTGGCTTCTAGGATCTTGAAATACATTACCGACTAACTTTGCTATCTCCCATGATTTTAAATTTTTGATAGATTTGCTATCAATAAATACTTCTCCATCTAAATTTCCTTCGTAAAAATTTGGAATTAATCCATTTATAGCTCTTGTCAAAGTAGACTTGCCACATCCCGACTCCCCCTATAATTACACAACATTCACCATCTTTAATGTCTAAATTTATATCTTTCAACTGTTCATCTTTATTGCTATTATACGAAAAAGATAATTTCCTA
>NZ_AEAA01000086.1:0-815 GCF_000179335.1 Peptoniphilus sp. oral taxon 836 str. F0141 | reverse complement strand
TTAATTATAATATTATAATTAATCTAGTTACTCTATTATTAAATTATATTAAGTTGTAGGAAGATTATGATTAATTTTTAGGATTTTATTATTTCTAAATTACTTTGGGATTTTTGTTTGGATATTGTTATCTAATTTTAGAAGTTTAAATATAAAGAATGATATCTTAGGTTACTTATTCCTTACTTCATATTAAAAATTTTTGGAATGACTGATATTATAGATTTTACGATATTGGGTTGTATTAATTAGGAATTGGTTCAGATGAAAAAAATTTCATTGATATTTGTAATTATATTCTTAATACAAATTATTTTGGTTTTTGAAAAAAATTTTATTAGTTTAACTTATAATAAAGCATTAGCTAATATTGACTGTAAACTTTCAGATAATAATTATGATAGAGTTATTGAAATTAAAGGGAGTAAATTTCTTGGTAGACAAACTTTTTCTACAGCTGAATTAATTAGAAATCCATCAAAATTCAATTCTGAAGTATCCAATTTTTTAACAGTTGCTGGTGCGTTTAGTGATGTAGAAACAGTGGATGAAATTATAACGATTCCAATAGATGCTGCTAGGGTTAATTGGTATAGTGTTTTTACTATAGATATGCCTGGTTATATTGATTTTTCAAAGTACTTAAAAGTTGTTTATAGAGTTGATAGGCTTAATGATAATAGAAAATTTATTCAATCAGCAAAATTGTGCATAGAAGCACATCAATATTATTATAACTATCCCAATGGTGGTTATATAGATAACGGTGTAAAGATATGGACCGCTGAAGTTAAGTAATTGAACAGGTGGTTTGA
>NZ_AEAA01000087.1:0-1253 GCF_000179335.1 Peptoniphilus sp. oral taxon 836 str. F0141 | reverse complement strand
GGAAGATTGTAAAATGAAGTTAGCCAAATAAAACTAAAAAAGTCATGTAAACTTTGTGATATATTAGTAATGACCAAAAAACCAAATTCACAAAGGAGATTTACATGACTTATTTAAATAATAACACAAAGATAAACATTAAAGGAAGCCATCTTTCAGAAAAAGAAATGGTTTTAATAGAAGCATATAAAGGCGAAGGATATAGCAATAGACAAATTGCTAAAAAATTGGGTAGAAGTCACCAAACAATAAACAACGCAGTTAAAAAAGCTAGCGTTATTCAAAAGAGACAAGTATCTCAAAATTCAAAAGTTTATGTTTATGAAGATGTAAAATACTTTGCTGATCTTAATCGTAGAATATATCTTGAAAATAGAAAAAACTGTGGTAGAAAACCTAAATTTTTAACTTGTGAAAAATTTTTAAAATGGGCAGATAAAAAGATTCTTGAAGAAAATTGGTCTGTTGATGTTTGCGTAGGTTATGCAAAAAGAAGTAAGCTTTTTAATGATAATGAAATCCCTTCAGTAAAAAGTATGTATAACTGGATAGATAAAGGTTTAATGGAAACAAAGAATATAGATCTAGAACTTAAACTAAAAAGAAAACCTAACAAGAACAACAAAAATAATAGAAAAAACAAGATGATGTTAGGAGAATCAATAGAAACTAGACCAAAAGAAATAGAAACAAGAGAAGAATTTGGGGACTGGGAAATAGATACAGTCATAGGAAGTAAGAAAAAGACAGATCCAGTAATAATAACATTAACAGAAAGAAAAACAAGATACGAGTTGATAATAAAGATAGACTCCAAAACAAGTAAAGCAGTAGAAGAAGGGCTTAGTTTTCTAAAAGATAAAAGCCCATTAAAAGAGCAAGTATTTAAAACAATAACATCAGACAATGGACTTGAATTCTCAAGCCTAACAAAAATATGTGAATATATAAAAATTTATTACTGTCACCCCTATAGTTCCTATGAAAGAGGAACAAGTGAGAATCAACACAAGTTAATAAGGAGATTCATAAAAAAGGGTGAAGAAATAGGTAAATACACAGAAAGACAAATAGAAAGAATAATGAATTGGATGAATAATTATCCAAGAAAGATTTTAGGATATATGACTGCTGAAGAAGCATTTATGAAGGAATTAAAGTTAATAGAAAAAACTTCCCTAGCTATCTAGGGAAGCCTTGTCACTTAGTTTACTTTATCATTCAAAAGTGGCTAACTTATTGTTGCAATTTAG
>NZ_AEAA01000088.1:0-824 GCF_000179335.1 Peptoniphilus sp. oral taxon 836 str. F0141 | reverse complement strand
ATTTAATTTCTCTAATTGTATCAAGAACACCTGTAGATTGACCATGAGCAGTATCAATAACAATTACATCAGCCTTAGATTTATTTAAAGCTTCAACTCTTTCAAGTACATCTTTTGTTACACCAACTGCTGCACCTGCAAGGAGTCTTCCAGATTCATCTCTTGCTGAATGTGGATATTGTTCATGTTTTTCTATATCTTTAATAGTTATTAATCCCTTTAAGATATTATTTTTATCCACTAAAGGCAATTTTTCAATTTTATGTCCCTTTAGAATTTTCAAAGCTTCTTCTAAAGAAATTCCTGGTGTGCCTGTAATAAGATTTTCAGAAGTCATAACTTCCTTAATTTTCCTCTTATTATCAGTTTCAAATCTTATATCCCTATTAGTTATTATTCCTTCTAATCTACCTTTGTCATCAATAATTGGAACTCCGGAAATTTTATATCTTTCCATTAATTCAGAAGCATCGCCAATTGTATGGTTTTTAGATAAAGAAAATGGGTCAGTAATTACACCATGCTCACTTCTTTTAACCTTATCAACTTCAAGAGCTTGTTCTTTAATGGACATATTTTTGTGTATAATACCTATACCGCCTTCTCTTGCCATAGCAATAGACATTCTATATTCTGTAACTGTATCCATACCAGCAGACATCAAAGGAATATTTAATTTAATCTTTCTTGTTAAATTTGTAGTTAAATCTACTTGGTTAGGCAGAACACTAGATTTTGCCGGCATTAATAAAATATCATCAAAAGTTAATCCTTCTCCAAAAAATTTCATATACCCTCCTACTTATTTTTCTTTTATATCAATG
>NZ_AEAA01000089.1:0-129732 GCF_000179335.1 Peptoniphilus sp. oral taxon 836 str. F0141 | reverse complement strand
TTCAATGTTATCATCTTTTAATTTTATAGATTCGGTTTCAATATATAGATTTCTTAAATCTCTTTCTATGAGTTCACCAATTACAGTACCTTTTAACATCAAAACCTTTGAATCTTGAAACAATTTTTTTGAAAAAACTGCCATATCTATGCCATAACCTGAGGCATAAAATCTATTTGATTCTATTAAATTTTCTTCACCTTGGTTAATTTTATCAACTTTATATTTTCTAATAAGTTTAGGGTTGAAATCACAATATAATATCATTTAATGCACCTCATTTTATATTTTCTAATTTCTGCAAAATATCTTTTTTCAAATCGTTAATTTTTTTATCTCCTATGTTTTTATCCTTATCTTTTGTATAGATATATAATTTTATCTTAGGTTCAGTTCCTGATGGTCTAAGAGAAAACCATGACTTATCATTTAAAATAAATTTTAAAACATTTGAAGGACCTACATCTTTATATCCATTAATAAAATCAATTTTTTCCTTACATCTGATGCCGCCAAATTCAGAAATATTTTCATTTCTAAATTTATCCATCATCCTTTTTATTCTTTCAGCTCCCTTTTGACCTTCTAGAACAATTGAGGTTAAAAATTCACTAACATATCCATATTCTTTAAAAATTTCTTGCAGTTTATCATATAGGCTTATATTATTTTTCTTATAAAAAGCTGCCATTTCTGCTACTAACATTGCAATTTGAACACCATCTTTATCTCTAACAAAATCAGTCACTACATATCCTATTGATTCTTCATAGCCAAAGACAAATTTATATTCATCAGTTTTTTCCCAAATATTAGCATAATTACATATATTTTTAAAACCTGTCAGAGATTCAAAACATTTTATGTTGTAAGCTTTACCAATATCTTCAATTAAATCTGATGAAACTATGGATCTAACCATTGCCCCATTTTGTGGAAGAATATTTTTTGATTTTAAGCCTTTTAATATATAATCAACTAATAGATATGAAAGTTCGTTACCTGAAAATCCATAATAATCAGCTTTTTCCCTTCTTCCCAAAACTCTTAGCCTGTCGCTATCAGGGTCTGTTGCAATAATAATATCTGCATCAACTTTATTTGCATATTTTTTCCCTATATCAAAAACTTCAATAAATTCCGGATTTGGAAAAGAAACAGTTTTAAAATCTGGGTCTGGATTTTCTTGCTCCTTGACCACAGTAACATTTTTAAATCCTCTCTCTTTTAAAATATGCCTTACAGGTATATTCCCACAACCATTTAATGGTGTATAAATGATTTTTATATCTTTATCAATATCTTCTCCCTCATAAATTTTTAGATCACGGACTTTTTTGTAATAGCTCTCATCAAATTCTTTATCAACTTGACAGATAAGACCTTTTTTTAAAGCTTCATTATAGTCAAGCCTTTCGATATCAGTGTAATCAATTTTTCTATTTCTTGTAAAATTTCATCTGCCTCATCTGTTAAGATTTGAGAACCCTTTGGCCCATAAACTTTGTATCCATTATAAACTTTTGGATTATGAGAAGCAGTTACCATAACTCCTGCAGCAGTTTTTAAGTATCTTACTGCATAGGCAAGCATAGGTGTTGGCCTTATACTATCAAATACATATGTCTTAATACCAAGATTTGCAAAAATTTCAGCAGATATTCTTTCAAATTCTTCAGATTTGTGACGCACATCTCTTGCTATTACAATTCCTTTTTCCTTTAAATTTTTCTTAAGTATAACTTTACCTATTGCAAAAGCTGTTTTTGAAACAGTATAAATATTCATTCTGTTGGTTCCTGCACCAATAATTCCTCTCAAACCAGCCGTTCCAAATTCAAGACTTTTATAAAATCTATCTTTGATTTCTTCTTCATCTTTTATAGCTCTTAGTTCTTCTTTAGTTTTATCATCAGTAAAAGAAGAGTTTAGCCATCTATTATACTCATCTAAATAATTCATAAGTCCTCCTTGCAAATATCAAAAAATTTAGCTCCTATTAAATTTGCAACATCTTTTGGATTAATCTTAACTTGCAATCCAACTTTTCCACCGCTCATAAAAAAGTAATCCAAATCTTTTGCTGATGAATCTATAAATGTTGGAAATTCTTTTTTCATTCCTATGGGTGAACAGCCCCCATGAATATATCCTGTAAGTGGTAAAAGCTCTTTTTGATGAATCATTTCAATCTTTTTTTCTCCACTTGCCTTAGCTGCTTTTTTTAAATCTAATTCGCTTATAGAAGGAACAACAAAAACATAATAATTTTTATCCTTAGACACAGTAACTAAGGTTTTAAAGACACATCTGGCATCTTCCCCCGTTTTTTTAGCAACATCAAGCCCACTAATGCCACCATCAGTATTATATTCAATTAAATCATAAGTTAATTTATTAGAATCTAATATTCTAGCTACATTTGTTTTTTTCATAACTACCTCGCAATATTTATATTAAGTCTAACTTATTGCAGTATTTTTTCTGTAATATGTTAGTTTCTAAATTTTATACAATAAAAATAGTATAGATTTTTCTTAATAAATCTATACCTATATTTTAACATATTTAACTTGTTTAATTAATGTTTCCTTTTGAGCAAAATAACAATTATTAAAATTATTACACCTAAGATAACAATAGAACCACCAGGTTTTAAACCACAGTAAAAGGAAATAAAAAGACCTCCTATTGTAAAAATAACGCCAAAAACTGCTGATAATACAGTTGTTTTAAAATATCCATAATTAAACTGTAATGCCGAAGCGACTGGCAAAACCATTAAAGATGAAATAATTAATACACCAACAGTCCTTGAAGAAATAGAAATTGTTAGAGCAATTAAGAACATAAAAATTCTATTTATTCTCTCAACCTTAACTCCACTTAGCCTTGCAGAGGTTTCATCAAAAGAAATATACATTAAATCTTTATACAGATAAGAAAAAATCAAAAATACAACTAATGAAGAACCAATAATCATATAAAACTCAAAACTTGAAATTGTAATTATTGAACCGAAAAGAAAAGATTCAAAATTAGCTGCTGTATTTATAAAGCCTGAAATTAAAGATGCAAGACCAACTCCAAGGGACATGACAATTGCAGTAGAAATTTCTCCATATCCTGGGAAATTTTTTCTAATAAATTCCATGAAAAAAGTTGCTATTATGCAAGTTATCATAGCTCCAATAATAGGCTGAGTTCCTGCTAATATACCAATCATTACCCCAGCTAAAGAAACATGGGATAAGGCATCTCCTATAACTGAAATTTTTTTATTTACTAAGACAATTCCCATCAACGGTATAACTATGGAGATTATAAAACCAACAATTAGTGCCTTAATCATATATGAATAATGAAAAATTTCCACTATTTCACCTCTTCAATCTTCTTATCTTTAATCAAATAAATTCTATTTGCCAAATGTTTAACTTCTGAAAGTTCATGAGTTACCATTAAAATACTTATATTATGAAAATTATTAAAATGCTCTAAAAGATCAAAAAGTGCTAATTTAGATTTATAGTCAATGCCAGCAGTAGGTTCATCTAATATTAAAAAAGATGGAGAATTTACTATAGCTTTAGCAATTAGAACTCTCTGTCTTTGCCCACCTGAAAGTTCTTTATATAAATTGTTTTCATAATCGCTCATTCCAACAATTTCTAGGGCATTTCTTACAGATTTTTTGTCTTTTTCACTTAATTTCTTAAAGCCTTTAACTTTATGATATAAAGATAAGGATACGAGCTCAAAAACTGTAATGGGAAAATTTAAATTATTACCAACAGTAAGTTGAGGAACATATCCTATCTGATAAGAGTTATTTAAAAGGGGAAAAGTAATTTCTCCCCTATAAGCCTTTATTTCATTTAAAATAACTTTTAAAAGGGTGGACTTGCCTGCCCCATTGTCACCAATTAAAAGCGCAAAATCCCCCTTTTTAATTTCTAAATTAATATTTTCTAAAATATTTTCACTTTGATATTTAAAATATAGATTTTTGATTTGCAAAATCTTATCTGTCAACTTAAAACCTCTTCTAAGATTTTTAAATTATTTTCCATAATTGAAAAATAATCTTCGCCCTTATCCATTTGTTCTTGAGTCAAAGTTTCCACAGGAGAAAGAACTTTTATTTGTGCACCTGTTTCAGCTTTAATTGTATCGGCGATTTTTGTTGAAGTCATTTCTTCAACACAAATATATTTTATATTATTTTTCTTGATATAGTCAATTATTTGTGCCATAGTTTGTGCATCTGGTTCATCTTCGTTAGAAATATTTTTTATAGGAACTTGACTTAAGCCATAATCCCCACATAAATAACCAAAAGCTTGGTGAGAAACTACCATAACTCTATTAGGTAAAACTGATATTTTTTGGCTGTATTCTTTATCTAGATCATCACACATTTTTGCATATTTATCAAAGTTTTTTTGATAATAAGACGCATTATCTGGGTCAATTTCAGATAATTTATTCTTAATATTTTCCATTTCAATTTTTGCATTCTTAATTGAAAGCCAAGTATGAGGATCATACATACCGTGATGATGTTCTTCTTCATGAGATGAATGATTTTCCTTAGCTTCATGATTGTGATTATTTTCATTTTCATGGTTGTGGTTATGGTTTGCATCATCACTATTTTGACAAAAGTCATGGTCATGGTCGTGGTCATGAGTAGCTTTAATTAAATCAACACCTTCGCTTGCTTGGCAAGTTTTTAAATCAGGATTAGATTCTATAATTTTATCAGTAAAAGATTCAAGGCCTGCCCCATTGTAAATAAAAAGATCTGCCTTAGATAAATTTTTAATATCATCGCTTGATGGTTCATAATGGTGAGGTTCTTCTCCAGGTTTAGTCAACATAGATAAATTAATTTTATCTCCACCTATTTTTTTGTAAAATCATATATGGGATAAACAGACGCATAAACATTTAATTTACTATTACTTTCTTCATTTTTTGCTTCATTATTTGCGGCTGGTTTAGAACATGCTGTAAATAAAAGAGCAAGTAATATTACAAATATTTTTTTCATTTTTTCCTCCTTTATTGCAAATAGTTCGTATTCGCAACATTTATTATAACAAATCTTTTTCAAAATACAAGGGTTTTGAAAAATAATTTTTTTATATTATAATATAATAAATAAATGATAAGGTGAGCATATGAATGAATATAAAAAGTTATTAAAAAACCATGGATTAATTGTAACAAAAGGGCGAACTCACGCATTAGAAATACTGAAAAATTCAGGAGTTCCCTTAAACGTTGAAGAAGTATTTCAAAAAGTTGATAGAAAACTTGTCCCCAACTTTACATCCCTATATAGAATTTTGAATCAGTTATTTGAAGCGGGACTTTTGAATAAGACAATTCACCAAGATGGAATTAATTATTATGAGTTCAAAAGTCCACACCACAAACATTTTATTGTTTGTAAAATTTGTGGCACTATTTCAGAAATTAAGCACTGCCCAATGGAAACATTTGAAAAAGAAGTTTCAGAGGAAACAGGATTTACAGTAGAAGGACACACTGTAGAGCTTCAAGGCATTTGCCCCAAATGTCAAAAAGATACCAATAAAATTTAATAGCTGATATATTTTTATTATTTACAAAAAATGCCAAATTTTTATATTTGGTATTTTTTATTTATCTTATATTTTAATTAGGATTTTAATTCTAAAATAAGCTAAATAAGACAACTCACAAATTATTAATATAACTTCTCATGTAGAAAATATCTCTATATTAGCTCTAAAAATAAAAATTATTTCAAATCAAAGATTATCAACAAAAATCTAATAATTTTAAAGTTGTCAGCTTTTTATTACTATGAATTAGAGATTACCAAATTAATGATTTTTTATTATATAAATTAAGAAGCAACAAATCCAGGAAATATTTCCTCGGTTTGTCTACAATCTGAACCTTGGTATAAAAAATATCAAACTTTATTCTTTACTCAACTATTTTCTAAATATAAATAAATGCTCATGGGCAATTAGTAGAAAATTATATTTTATACTGTTTGTTTTCCAAAATCCTGTAGCCCTGCAATTATGTTGCTCTTTTATTATCATTTCTTTCATTTTAAAACCAGCATTTTCGAAAACTTGCATTACATAAAATGACAGGGGAATCATGTGACCATTTTTACGAGTATCACCCATTAAAACTGCACAAAATTTATCTTTTTTTAAAACTCTATAACTTTCAGATGCAACTTTTTTCATCTCATCTAAAAAATCATTAATTTTTAGTTGCGACAAGTCTTCTTTTATATTTTCACTATACTTGATTATATTCGCATAGGGTGGATGTGTGCAAATTAAGTCAATACTATTATCAGATATAAAATCTAAATTTCTAGCATCTCCTTTTCGCAAAAAAACTTTGCCATCTGCTCCTTCATGTTCAAAATCAATTTTTTCTCTACAACGATTAAGTGCTACATCATTGACATCTAAGCCAATTATATTTCTTTTTAATAATTTTGCTTCAACAAGTGTAGTTCCTCCACCTGCAAATTGGTCTAATATCAAATCTTTTTCCTTTGAATATCTTAAAATAATATTTCTAGGTATGTAAGGAGACCAATTGCCTCTCCACTTGGCATCGTGAGTTGCCCAATCTCCTCTTTCAGGGAATGACCAATGAGTTGTCATCTCAAGTTCAAAATTTTCAGGTTCCCACTTTGTTATTTTACTTGTCATTACTTAAATACCTCGTTGATAATACCTTCTTCAAGTTCTTTTATATTATAAATTTTGTCCATGATATCAAAAGTTTCTTCAAGATTATTTTTTGCACCAAACCAACCCTTTCCATCTGTAAACCATACGAAAGTAAATCCATCAATCCCTTGTGATTCCATAGCTAAAGTCTTATAACTCCTTGCAGTTTCATTTAGTTTACTTCCTCCACTTGCGTAAAAATTGGTTTCTATTGCATAAATCATATTTGGAGTTTTTACAACAAAATCAAATCTTTTTTCCATTTTCCCCTGGTTTGATAGTCTTGATAAATCAATTCCCCACTTAGATGTTATTTCGCTAATATACATTTCTTTAAAGTAATTCTCTTCTTTAGTAAAACCTGCTTTTTGGATAAAACCTTCAACCAAATTTTCCATTAGATGACCGCCACGATTCTTTCGTCCGTTAGAATCAAGTCCAGTCTCGACACCAGTTATATAATCTACTAAATTATTAACAATATGATTTTCAAGCAAGTCAAAAAGACCCGTTTCCTGCATAAAATAAACATAGCTTTTGTAATAGTGTTCCTTATCTTCTATATTCTCTAATGAGTTGAATTGATATAACAATCCACCCTTATTATCTTGGCAATAAATTTCATTAAGTCTTACTGCTAAAAGTATAGGAATACATCTTATAGTATCCGGATATTTTTTTATTAATTTTATGAAGTCATTTTCTATATCTTTTGAGCCAATAAGAGAATTTAAAATATTAAGCTCTATCTTTATTTTATCTACATTTCTATAAATTTTTTCAAAATCAACATAATATTTATAGTCAGATATACTGTTTCTAAAATTATTTAACCACTCTGTAAAATCTCTTTTTCCCATTGAACACTCCTTTAATAATTAAATCAAAAATTTGAAATCAATAATTCATTAACATTTCCTCTTCCCTTGCCGTTAGAGTTAATCATTCTCTTAGCTTGAACTCTTCTAATTTTAAAGTCTGAATAGATATCATCAAAAAAATTATCTTTATCATCTGTATTTTTAGGATCGGAATTGCTTAATAGAATCTTTGCTCCCCTCTCATTCATTTTTTTTGCAAATTTTGCAAGTTCTACCTGTCTATCATCATTAAAACTACTTGATGTATATGCAGTAAAGCTTGAGGTATTCGTTATAGGTCTGTATGGTGGATCAAAATATACAAATGTATTTTTGTCGATAAAACTTTCTGACTCCTTAAAATCAGCACATAATATTTTAACATTCTTTAATTTTTCAGAAATTGCGAAAATATTTTCTTGGTCACAGATTAATGGATTTTTATAAGAGCCCATAGGTACATTAAATAGTCCTTTGCTATTTACACGATACAATCCATTAAAACAAGTCTTGTTTAAAAATATTAAATAAGCAGCTTTTGTGATATTATCCTTATTATTCATGTCTAACTTTAAATCATTAAATTTTTGTCTTTTATCTAGATAATATTCTTTCCTATGTTGTGTATCTTTTGGCAAAAATTCAAGCTCTATAATTTTTAATAACTCAATTAATTCATATTTATTATTTTTAATAACTTTGTATGTATTTATCAAATCATAATTAATGTCGCTTATGTAAATTGATTCCAAATCATACTTATTTAGTATATCAAAAAAAACTGCTCCACCACCAACAAATGGCTCTGCATATTTTTTTATCTCATTATCATCGAACGGATATATTTTTTCTATTTCTTTAAGAAGCTGACCTTTCCCACCTGCCCATTTTAAAAATGGTTTAACACTTGAGTTTTTTATCTGCTTATCTATATTTTCGTCATTGTAATAAGAATTTTTATCTTTATTTAATTGTATTTTTGCTTTATTCTCTTTTATAGATATTGAGTACACTATTTCACTTCCCTAATCAATAAAAATATTATATTCTAAAAAATTTTTTATTACAAACCTTTAAACCTACAATTCTAAAGAAAAAATACAAGCAAAATATTTCTATCGAATTCAAAAAATATCATTAGTTTTTCTTTGTCTTCTGCAAGTTCTAAATTAAAATCAATAATTTTTTTCTTCTAATTCTTTTTTATCCTATATATTATATTTCAAATCCTCTTAAAAATTTTCTGCAATTTTAGTCTTTTAATTATCTTATCTTTATAGTAAAATTTTTTCACATCAAAATCTATTTTTGGCTTTATCCATTTCAAAATTTTTTATTGGGTATATTTATGGTGAGGTGATTTTGTGAGACTAAATAAGGATGATGAAGTTGTTTACGAAAGAGTTTTTACTGAAAAAGATTTAAAAGACTATGCAACAATTGCAAACTTTTGGGGCAAACATCACGAAATTCCTAATGACAAGGGCGAATATCTTTTGCAGGGACTTCTGACTGCAAGTCTTACTAATAAAATTGGTGGTGACTATGATATTTTAATGTACAAAATGGAGTTTGATTTCTTGAAAAAAGCCTACACAGGAAGAAAATTGAAGTGCGTGAATGTTGTTGATAGCCTTATCAATAAGGGTAGCAAAAATTTCATCGACATAATATCAGATGTTTATGATGAAAATGGCGACCACCTCCTTCATGGTTTTTTAAGGGGCATTTTGCTTGACTAATTTAATAAAAATTTTTAGACCAGACAAAAAAATATATATATACACAAAAAAGAAGAGCATAAGCCCTTCTTTTTAAAATATTTTAAATTAGAATTTATAAATTTACTTTTAATGTTTAATTTATATCAGCATCTTCCTTTTTTTCTTCTTTAGCTGAATTTTCATCACTTGAAGGAATTTCTTCACTTTCTTTTTTATCTTCAAATTCATCAGGCGAATAATCTTTTAGGATTGACATAAATTCTTCACCTGTTATAGTTTCTTTTCTCAACAAAAATTCTGCAATTGCTGATAAAGCCTTTATATTATCTTGAAGAATTTTTCTAGCCTTAGCATGGGCTTCTTCAATTAATTTATTTACAGCCTTATCTATTTCGTATTGAGTTTGTTGTGAACAGCTTAAGGATGCATCTGCCCCTAAATATGGATTATTTATTTCTTCCAAAGCTACAAAACCAAAGTCATCATCCATTCCATATCTTGTTATCATAGCCTTTGCAATTTTTGTTGCTTGTTCTATATCATTTGAGGCTCCTGAAGTTTGTGTTTTGAAAATTATTTCTTCAGCGCTACGTCCACCTGTTAAGGTTACAATTTTATTAAAAGCTTCTTCTTTTGAAAGTAGAACTTTTTCTTCTTCATCTACTTGCATTGTGTAACCTAAGGCTCCTGATGTTCTAGGAATTATTGTTATTTTATGAACAGGAGCACTTTTCTTTTGCTTTGCAGCAACAAGTGCGTGTCCAACTTCATGATAAGCTATAATTCTTTTTTCGCTGGCAGAAATCATGGTATTTTTTCTTTCATAACCAGCTAGAACAACTTCCACTGATTCTTCCAAATCTCTTTGGCTCATCTTATCTCTGCCTTCTCTTACAGCTCTAAGGGCAGCTTCATTTACCATATTTGCAAGATCAGCTCCACTTGCTCCTGCTGTGGAACGTCCAACTTGACCATAATCTATATCTTCGTCTTTTTTAATTTTTTCTGCGTGCACCTTTAATATGGCAATTCTTCCTGCTAAGTCTGGAAGTTCTACAGGTATTCTTCTGTCAAATCTTCCTGGTCTTAAAAGAGCAGGATCAAGAGAATCAGGCCTATTTGTAGCCGCAAGTATTACTACACCTTTTTTGGCATCAAAGCCATCCATTTCAGATAAAAGTTGATTTAAAGTTTGTTCTCTTTCATCATTCCCAGAAAAACCAGCTCCATCTCTCTTCTTACCTATGGTATCAATTTCATCTATAAAAATTATACAGGGTGCTTTTTCTTCAGCTTGTTTAAATAAATCTCTAACTTTTGCTGCTCCTAAGCCAACAAACATCTCCACAAATTCAGAACCTGAAATTGAAAAAAATGGAACTTCTGCTTCAGATGCAACTGCTTTTGCAAGAAGTGTCTTTCCTGTTCCTGGAGGCCCTACAAGTAATGCTCCTTTGGGAAGTTTTGCACCAATTTCTGTATATTTTTTTGGCTTGTGAAGAAAATCAACTATTTCCCTTAAGGCTTCCTTGGCTTCTTCTTGACCAGCAACATTAGAAAATTTTATTCCTTGCGTTGACTCTACATAAATTTTTGCCCCACTTCTGCCAAAATTCATCGGTCCAATTCCGCCTACATCTCCCATTTTTTTGAAAATAAATTTTGAAAAAATAAACCAAACTAATCCCATAAAAAATAGGGTTGATAATAATGACAATAAAAGTTGCATTATGGGATTTATTTCTTTAGGATAAATTTGCGAACTTTTTACGTTGTGTGCTATTAATCTATCAACAAGTGATGGGTCAAAAAATACGCTAGTTTCATATTTTTCAGTCTTTCCATCTTTTTTTACTACTTCAAAAGCAATAGTTTTATCTCTAACTTCTACCGTCTTTACTTTTCCCTCATTGACCATATTTACAAAACTAACATAGTCTGATTGTTTTATATCCATCCCTCTATTGATTTTGGGAATGGTAAAGTATGAAATAGTAAAAACTAAGAAGATTGCCAATATATAATATAATGCATTGGGGTCTTTATTCTTTTTCTTGTTATTGAATTTATTATTATCTTTAGAAGACAAATTCATGCTCCTCTCTTTCTTAAATTAAATTTATTATACCCAAATTTACTAAAATATAAAATATATGCCAAATGTTTGGCATATATTAAATAAGTTCTCTTCTGTTTTTTAAAGCTGCCGAAATAGTTATTTCATCATAGTATTCTAAATCTCCACCTACGGGAAGCCCATAACCTATTCTTGTAACCTTTAAATCAAAAGCTTTTAAAGCTTCGACTAAAAATGATGCAGTTATATCTCCATCTACAGTTGGAGAAGATGCAATAATTATTTCTTTGATTTCTTTATTGTTTTCAACTCTTTTTATTAATTCTACAAAATTTATGTCCGACTCAGTTCTTCCCTTTAATGGAGAAATAAATCCATTAAGAACATGATAAAGACCCTTATAAGTATGTGTTCTTTCCATTGCATCAACATCTTTTGGATATTGTACAACACAAATAGTAGACTTATCTCTATTATTATCTTGACAAATATTACAAGGATCGGTGTCGGAAATATTACAGCAAAGTGAACATTTTTTTACTTTTGATTTAATGGTCCCAATGCTATTTGCTAATTCTTCAACTTCCACCTTATCCATATCTATTATATGATATGCAAGTCTTTGAGCAGTTTTAGGACCAATTCCGGGTAACCTTGTTAAATTTCTAATTAGTTGTTCAATAGGGCCTACTATATTATCCATCTATTATAGTCCTGGAATATTTAAACCGCCAGTTAACTTACTCATTTTTGAATTCACTTTATTTTCAGCATTTCTTAAAGCTTCATTAACAGCAGCAACAATTAAATCTTCAAGCATTTCTACATCTTCTGGGTCTACGGCTTCTTTATCAAGTTTTATAGATATAACTTCTTTGTTGCCATTAACAGTAGCAGTAACTGCTCCTCCACCAGATGTAGCAGAAATTTCTTCATTTTTTAAATTTTCTTGCATATCTGCCATTTCTTTTTGTAATTTTTCAATTTGCTTCATCATATTATTCATGTTTCCACCACTACGTGGATAACCGCCAAAACCTCTTGCCATAATTCCTCCTAAATATTTTCTACAAAATTTTTACCAAATAAATCTTCCAGTTTTTTTAAAGTTGTATCGTCAGCTATACTGATTTTTACATCAATATCCATGCCATAACGTTTTTTTAATACACTTTTAATTATTTCAAGCCTTTTAGGTTCATTTGTCGATTTCAAATGAAATTCATGACCAGGACCATAACAAATATTTAAAATCCCATTTTCAAAACTTAAAGGCTTAGCATCATTTAAAAGTCCAACTAAAGGAACTTGATTTACTGCTTTTAAATCATTTAATATTTCATTCCAATCTTTTTTAATATCATTTATTCCTAAAGATTTTTCAGGTGCTTCATTATCTACAAGCTGATCATCAATGTTTTCTAAAGAATTTTTATGATATTCTTTTTTATCCTCATCAATAGACCTATTATAGTCTGAATTTTCTTCAGTATTTACTGATATAGGATCACTTTGACTGGATTTTTCTAAAATCTCATTTTCAGACTTCATATCTGAATTTAAATTTATTATATCATTTTCATTTGGCTTTTCCAAAGATTGCCTATATATATTTTTATTAATTGATGAATCTTTTGTTAGAGAACCTAAAAATTCAAGTTTTTCAACTCTTTTACTCAAATTATCTAAATTCATTTGCAAGCTTTTAAAGTTTTTCTTGTTGCAGATTTTAATGGAAGTCATTTCAAGTAAAATTCTCGGATTTTCCGCATACTTTAAATTGACCTGCAAATCTTTTAATTCATCAATTATATCAAGAATATTATCTAAATCACAAGTTGCAGCCTGTTCTTTAAAATCTTTTAAATATGTTGAATATACAAGATTTTCAGGATTTTTTAAAGTCCTAACTAACATTAAATCACGCATATGCTTTAAGAGCTGATTGTTCAAGGATAAAAAATCTTTACCTTGAATGGCTATATCATCAATTACAGAAATTGCTCTTTCGGCATCTTTATTTAAATATGCGCTTGTAAGTTCAAATAGGCTTTCTGAAGAGGAAATACCTAAAACATCCATAGCTTTTTCTATTGAAATATGGTCGCTATCAAAAGATAAAAGCTGATCTAGTACTGAAAGAGCATCTCTCATTGCCCCGTCAGAAGTTTTTGCTATAAGAAGATAAACTTCATCGTCTAAAGTTTTTCCTTCCATCTGACTTATATATTTTAATCTCTTAATAATGTTTTCTAAAGAAACCCTTGAAAATTCGAATTTTTGAGTTCTTGAAAGTATAGTTGCAGGAATTTTTTCTTTTTCTGTTGTAGCTAAAATAAAAATAAGATGACTGGGAGGTTCTTCTAATATCTTTAAAAGTGCATTAAAGGCTCCCTTAGAAAGCATGTGAACTTCATCTATTATATACACCTTATATTTTAAAAAAGTTGGTGGGTAAATTACTTTATCTTTTAAATCACGAATATCGTCTACCCCGTTATTTGAAGCAGCATCCATCTCTACAACATCAACAGACGTGTTATTTAAATTAGAAAGACAGGATTTGCATTTGTTACATGGATTCCCATCAATCGGATGCTCGCAATTAACAGCCCTAGCAAAAATTTTTGCAGCTGATGTTTTACCAGTTCCTCTCGTTCCTGAAAATAAGTATGCGTGAGAAACTTCATTATTTTTTATTTGATTTTTTAAGCTCATGACTAGAGCATCTTGACCTATCATTTGGTTGAAATCCAAAGGTCTATATTTTCTATATAAAGCTTTATACATTTTCTTTATTCACCATTTTTATTATAGCAAAAATATTGAAAATAATAAATTATCTAATATTTTTAACAGGACTTTCACAACATTATCACAAACAATCAATATCATATAGGAACAGATATTATTTAGGAGGAATTAAATTATGAAGAATTTAAAGAAATTAGCTAGTATTGGTATCGCTTCTGTTCTTATGTTAGGAATGGTTGCTTGCCAAAGCGGAAATAAAACAAATGCAAATAAAGCTCAAGAAAATGCAGTAGAAGCTCAAGAAAATGCTGATAAGAATCAAGCAGAAGCTAATGCATCTCAAGCTGAAGCTAACAAAGCTAAAAACGACGCTCAAGAAGCTGCTAAAGAAGAAGCTACTAGCAATGCTTCAACTGAAGAAGCTACAAACAACGCTTCAACTGAAAAAGCTGAATAATTTTTTTAAAGTTAGGGTCTCTTTTGAGGCCCTTTTTTTACATATATTATTATAATAAAACATTTTTTAATATTTAATAATTTACATTTATGATATAATAGTATTAATTTTGAAAGAAGGTGGCATATGTTTTGTCCTAATTGTGGAAATATTGTTTCAAAAGATGACAATTACTGTACCCTTTGTGGGAAAAAGCTTAAAAATATAAAAATAAGCGTAGAAAATTTAGAAGATACTGTAAATACCAGTAGAACAACTACTAAAGAATCTACAAAAGATGTTACAAGGATTTTTAATCCACATAAATTAGATGGCATAGATACTACTGATGACATAAAAAATATAATTGCTGCTGTTGATAAAAAGATTTCTAAAAATATTAGAGATTATGAAAATCGTTCTAACACTTTAGACGATATCCCCAAAGTTAAAGAAACTAAATCGGCTCCAATTATAAAAAAAGATTCACCTAAAAAAGATGAAAATTTAAGTAAGAAGACTGATGTTAAAGAATCTGCTCCTCAAAAAAATATAAAATCTGATGAAAATTCTTTTAATGAATTCAAGATGTCTGAAAAAGAATTAGTTAGAAGAGTTCAAGAAGAACTAAAAAGAAATAATTTTAGCGAAAAAGATTATGAAAATTCTGATGATTCTTTAAATGACAAAAAATCTGAGACTAAAGCTGAAGATAAAAATAAGAAAAAGACATTAAAAGATAAATGGAAAGATTTTATAAATGAAGACGATGATGAATTTTCCATCTTCAATGATTTAAAAAAGGATAAATCTTTAAAAACTGCTAAAGAAAGAGATTTTCACCTAACAAATACTGAGGACTATTCTAATAAATCGATTGAACAAACATTGTCTGTTCCGAAAATTACAACTGAAAATGAAAAATTTTTAGATAAGATTGTCAGTAAAGAAAAAAGAAAAAACAAAGCTGAAAATAAAAAAATAAATAATTCTTCTAAAGAAAATGATAAAGTTTCTCCAAAGAATCATACAAAAAGTAAATTTTGGAATAATCAAAAAATTAAATCAAATATAAAAGAAGAAAAAATAAAATTATCTAAGCTAAAAGATAATATAGAGGATGATTTTAAGGAAAAACATATAGATAAAATAGAAAATGTCGATACCAATAGCTTTCTATTAAATAACTTCAAAAGATTTTCTGTCTTAAATCTAAATTTTTCTGATTTTCTAAAGAATATAAAAAGCAATGAAAGTTTGATATTGCTTGGTCTAGGCATATTATTGATTTTTGTACCAATGTTTATAGGTCAAGGAAAATTATCTTTTAATCTTATATTTTTCTTGCTTTTAAAACTCGTTTTTGACTATATTCAGTTTTCTATACCTTTAAAAGTCGCAAAGGAAAAAACTAATCTTACAGAAAGCTCTGATAGGTTTAGAATCAATGTTTTAATAAACTGGTTTTATACGAAAATACTTTTATTCATAGGATATATAATTACACCTATGGGTGGATTTTTCCAATTTAACCTTTTAAAAGCTATGACACCAATGCCAATAGCTACAATAATTATAATTCTTCTATCCCCTATCATAGCCTTGGGATTTTATTATAGGGATTTAGAGAAAAACAAAATTATAGATTTTGTCGGATGGTACTCATCAATGTTTATTTTGTTTGAACTGATCTTCAAACTATCATGGTTTGGTCTAAATTTTATATTTAATACTTTGTTTTAAAAAAGCTGCTTTAAATAAGGTTTTCTAAGTTGGCAAAAAACCAACTTAGAAAACTGCTTTAAATGGCAGCTTTTTCTTTGATAGATTTTCTCCATTTACTTCCCAATAAATAAATAATATATATGAGTAAATTATAAATAGCAAAAACAAAAATAGTATAAATTATTTTATTCACTGAATCAAAAAAACCAGTAAATATTGGACTATGAAGTAAATATCCAGCATTTGCACCTGTAGAATAACCAAAAATAAGAAAAACTAAAAGATTTATATTTGCAAATTCATACATAAATTTTAACTGTCCCTTAGAAAACTCGTAATTATCCACAAAAATAAATATTGCAGCGCAAATAATTATTATAAAGTGTTTTGCAAAGAAGCAGAATACTGTTGCATGAGGAAATTTGTAAGGATACATATCCGGAGATATTAAAGCCAATAATCCGCCTATACATCCCCAATAAACATTAACTGTTTTAAAGCTATCTTTTTCGTTAAATAAAAGTGCAAAAAAACCTGCCCATTGTGCAATTCTACAGGTATATATGGGAAGCAAATCATCCCAACTAAAAGGCTCTTTTAGAAAAAAATAATAGTAAATAAATTCTTCAAGAATAACAAAAAATATTAAAAATAATCTCAAAGCTTTTTTAAAGTTTTCTGAATTTTCAATTATATTACTATTTTTATATATACCAACCAGTACTAATGCAATAAAAATAATTATAGAGATATGTGCTAGAGAAAATTTTTCAAAAGGTACATTCTCATTAGTATGTCTAAAAAAATAAGTCAACAAATTTATCACCTACAGTAAAAATATTAACCCCACCCTTACATAAAAGTGGCATAAATTTTATCTAAAAATATTTAATTTATAATCAATAAAACCGCCTATAAGACGGTTTATTAATTTAATTTATTTATGTTCATTTAAAAAATCATTGATTTTTGGTGCGACTTCTCTTTGACTCCTACTGCTAACAAATAAACCAATATGACCTGTGTTTACTTCTAAAAGCTCCTTATCTTCAGAGGAAACTGCATCCATAATAGGCCTTGTTGCTGCTGGTGGAACCTGATTATCTTTCAAACCTAAAATTGCTAAGAAAGGACACTTGATATTTTTTAAATCTACTTTTTTCTTCCCATCAAGTGAAAATTCTCCTTTAATTAAAGAATTTTTATGATACATTTCTATTTGAAATTCCTTATAAGCCCTGCCTACTTGATCAGGTGAGTCAAAAATCCATTGCTCCATCCTTAAAAAGTTGGCAAGTTTTTCTTCATCGTCAATATAATCAATAAGACCAACATATTTATCAATCATTAGATCTAAGGGTTTTAAAAATACAAAACCTGCATTCATAAATTCACCAGGAATATTTCCAAATGTATCTACTAAAACTTCTGGATCCAAATACTTGCCCCATTTAAAAAGTAAACCATCGTTTGTAGAAAAATCCACTGGCGTAACAAGACTAACTAAATTTTTAATCTTATCCTGATTTAAAGCTGTGTATATATATGAAAAGGTTCCGCCCTGGCAAATTCCCATAAGATTGATTTTATTTAATTTATGTCTTTTCCTTATAAGATCAACACAATCATTAATATAACCATTAATATAGTCATCTAGACCAATATATCTGTCATCAGCAGTTGGATATCCCCAATCAATTATATATAAATCTTGACCACCTTTTAAGAGATTTCTAATAATAGATTTATCTTCTTGTAAATCCATCATATATTGTTTGTTGACAAGTGCATAAACAATCAAAAGTGGTGTCTTGTTTATATTTTCGACTAAGGGTCTATAATGGTATAACTTCATCTTATCTTCTTCAAAAATAAGGTCTTTGGGAGTTTCATTAAAACCACTGTAATCAACATTCATAATATTATTTATGCCCTTTAAAAGTTTGTTATATGATTTTAAAGATTGAGTCAAAGACTTATCAACTTCAATTCCATAAAAATTATCCAAAGAATACCTCCTTAATCCTCAAAATTATCCTTATCTTTTTCCCTAAGCTCTCTTTTTAAATTACGAATTTCTTTTTTTAAATCATAAACAGACTTGTAAAGAGAATCCATATCTTCATTTGTAGGTATAGGTAAATTCTTAAAAGCATCCATTATAAGCTTATCTAAATCTTTTTTCAAAAACATTAATGAATCCACATAATTTCCTAAAAATTTACTAAATTCGTCTGAATAAAATAATTTGTCAAAATTTTTAGAAACATTAGACTTCCAAAATTCATAAAATTCTTCAAAAGTCTTGGGTGTATTATCATTTTTAACATTTTCCACAAAAGAATTTACAACATCTTCTGTTGTATCCATGACAACAGTATTTAATTTTATATTAAGTTCAGCAAAATAAATTATAAATTTTATAAATCTATCAAAAGTTTGCATACGAACCTGATAAGTGTTTCTATCAATTCCAAATTGCGGTGCATTTAAAAGCTTTTCATAAGTCTTATTATAATTTTCTTTCCAAATATTGAAAAACTCAAGGAAGCCTTCAGGGTCTAATAAAGCACCTTTCATGAAACTATCAACTAAATTTTCACTTGCGTCCATCCAAGGCCCATAAATTATATTTGCAGTTTCCTTATAAGTATTTGTTAATTCATAAGCCTGTTTGAAAAGGTCCTGTAAATCTAAGGGTAAAAGAGGAAATATGTGATTATTTATAAATTTAACTTGACTCACTTTGAAGTTTTCTAAAGCTTCGTCTATAACCTTTTTACTGTCCTTATAATTGTCCAAAAAAGAGTCCTTATATAACTTATAAAGGTCATAATATATCTTTGAAGAATCTTTGATTTTATTTATAACTTGGAAAGGACTTCCTGTATAGTTAAAAAAATCCTGATTAATAAAAGAACCCATCATTTTTTCATAGTTAAGAAAAGGATTCATATTCGAACCAGCGTTTTTTGCAAAATTTTCTGTGAATTTAGACCAGGCATCCATAGATTTCTTTTGCCAATCCATATAATTATCAAAAAATTTAAAATCATTTTCCACTAAAACTACCTCCTATCATAATTACATCATAACATTTTATTTATTACTTATGCAAATATATTAAATATATAAATCGTTAAGTTTTAATTATATTATAATGAGTAGATTTAAAATATTTTTTAAATTTGTGAATTATTTAATAAAATTTTTCCAACAAATATATAAAAAAGAACTTAGCATATGCTAAGTTCAAAAATCTTTTTAATTAGTTTTGATATTCTTTGTAAGTTTCTTCATTGTAAGGAACTTTAATATCACCTGATATTATTTTTTTAGTTAATTCTGGAATTTTATCTAAAATTTCTTTCTTAACGTGTTTATCAGAAGTTGGTGCAATACCTACTGCTCCTTCATCTGCAAGGCCTAATTCTATAGTCTTTCCACCTTCAAATTTTCCTTCTTTCATAGTTTTAATAACATTATAAACTGCAACATCAGCATTTTTCATAGCAGAAGTAAGCACATTATCAGGTCCAACTTCGTATTGGTCTTTATCAACACCGATAGCCCACATTGTTTTATTGTCTTTACTAGCATCTTTTGCTGCTGCAATAACACCATCTCCAGCTCCTCCAGCTGCGTGGAATACAACATCAGCTCCGTTTTGATACATTGTAAGAGCTATTGATTTACCTTTTTGTGCATCAGTAAATCCACCAACATATTGGCTCATAACTTCAATTTTTGTTCCTTTTTCTTTAGCTGCATAATCAACGCCAGCTCTGTAACCATATTCAAAGCCCCAAATAATATTACCTTCTTGACCACCAACAAAACCAACTTTATTAGTTTGAGAAGTCATACCAGCAATATAACCAACTAAGAAAGATGGTTCTTGTGCTCTAAACATAATTCCTAATAAATTTGATGGAGCTTCTTTTTCTCCGCCATTAGTTGGGTCAACATCAACAATAGCATAATTAATTTCAGGATAATTTTGAGCAGCTTCTGTTATAGCATCGCCCATTTTAAAACCAGCACCAACAATCAAATTTTTTTCTTGGTCAACAAAAGTTTCAAGGTTAGGTACATAATCAGCAGCTTGTTTAGATTCCAAATAAGAACTTTCAATTCCTAAATCCTTAACAGCTTTATCAATACCTTCTTTTACACCTTGATTGAATGATTGGTCATTAAGACCACCTTCATCAGTTACGAAACCTACATTAATTTTTTCATCAGAAGATTTTTCTTGACTAGCTTCATTAGTGTTAGCATTTTCTTTCTCTGTGTTTTTTGAAGCATTATCTTTGTTTCCTCCACAGGCAGTCATTGCTACAGCTATAAATAATATTAAAGCTAATAGAGTTTTTTTGATTTTCATATATTTCCTCCTAATAATTTTCTCATTAAATTATATAACAATAAATAATTTTTTACAATTTCTATTGTAAACGATTTTTATATTTATTTATGCAAAAAAATCCGCAAAAATGCGGATTATAATCATTTTAAAATTTTACAAAAAGGCTCTTGGTACTATAAATACTATAATACAGAAGCACAAGTACATAAGTGCAAGGCCAAGAGATTGTTTCAAATCTTTCTTATCAACCATGACAACATCTTTTGAGATTAATTTTCCTGCCAAAGCTCCAATAAATCCCAAAATTGGATAAATAATTATTATTCCTAAATTTGAACTTCCCTTATCAATAAACCTATAAAAAGTTGAAATCATAATAAACATTGGCGCCACATATAATATGTAGTTATTTCTATTAAACCAAATCATAACAACAACAAATAAGCACAAAACTAAAAATACTACTGTTGCTAGTGTATTTAAAATATTTATCCTTGAAACAAAGCTAGAATTAATCATTTCAAGTTTATTTACATAATAGCCCGAATCATTGAATGCTTCTTTTATTGAGTCGGTAGTTTTAGTTGATTCTTTAAAATCACTCATCCTTGCATTAGTAATGAACACAGAAGTTTTTTCGACTACCCTTCCTCCTGAAAATAAAAGATTCTCAGGTTTATAATAAACCGTAAAAGAATAGTCTCCTATTTTTTCTTCAAGAGGTATTCTCATAACTGAATATGGTTTATAAAAGTTATTCTTAGATTTATTATAGAAATCCCTCAACCTGAATTTTGCATTGAAAAGTGTATTGTTTACCTTTTCATAATCTCCTTTAAGATTAGCAATTGAGTAGTAAGGGAGTATTCCTTCTTCAAAAAATATGTGTCTAGCTGGAACACCCATAATTCTAGCCGTTGAATCTTCTCCTGTATAGGTAAAACTTATTGTATATTTTATTAAATCTTCATTATTTTGATTCTCAACACTTCTAGAAACTACTAAATCCTCAACATTTGTAGGATTTTGGAAAATAATTCCCGAAAAATATCTATCCTTGCCATCATCAGGCCAAAGCAGATCTTTGCTAAAAAATTGTGTCAGAGAAGATAAAAATAAAACTATAATAAATATTGCAAAAATAATGTATTTTTTTATCTTTTCACTCATTTTCTACCTCCAAATGAAAACATTTCACTTTATTATTATAATAACATAGGTTAATGATAAAATAAACAAAAACTTTAATTTTAAGCTATTTATGATATTTATTTAATTAATTTTATCAATTTATAAATTTTTGTGAAATTATTTTCTTACATTTTAAAAAAGCTCCAATAAAATTTTATTAGAGCTTATTTTATTAAGGCTTATTTTATTAAGAAGTTGCATTGAGTTCTGTCCATGCTCTGTCATATAATTTTAAGCTATCTCCTAAATCTTTAAAACTTTCTAGATTTTCTAAATCATGAGGATTTGGATATGCTACATCTGAGTTTTTTATTTCCTCTGGCAAAAGCTCTCTTACTCCTTTTACAGGAGATGTATAACCGATGCAATATTTTACATTTTTTACTTGAACTTCTTTTTTTATCATATAATTTATAAATTTATGAGCGCCACTAGGGTTTTTTGCATTTTTTGGTATTACCATTGCATCCACCCATTTGTTAGAGCCTTCTTTAGGAATAACATATTTTAAATCAGGATTTTGTTCTATCATAAGCAGTGCATCTCCTGAATACATCACTCCAATATTAGCATCACCTTGAACAATTACATCTCTGCCATCATCATCCATATAAGCATATACCAAGGGTTTTTGTTTTATCAATTCATTTTTTGCTTCTTCTATTTCTTTTGGAACTACTGAATTAATTGAATATCCCAGCCTTTTCAAAGAAAGTCCTATTGTATCTCTTTGAGAATTATACATTATAATTTGTTTTTTATACTTGGGATTCCAAAGAATATCTAGTGAATCGACTTTATCTTTTACCTCTTTTGAATTGTATATTATGCCGACAGTTCCCCAATAATACGGAACTGAATATTTATTTTCCTTGTCATATGTTGGATTTTTTAAAAAATCCTCAACTTGTGAAAAATTATCTATTTTAGAAAAATCAATTGGTTGAAGAAAATCTTCCTTTATTAATTTCTCAATCATATAGTCGGAAGGAACTATGACATCAAATTTGTCTTGAGATTGAGTAACTTTAATATACATATCTTCATTTGAAGCAAATGTTGAATAATTTACCTTTATTCCCGTTTCTTTTTGAAAATCTCTTAAAATTTCTGGATCTATATATTCCCCGGCATTATATACATTGATACTTTCTTTGGCTTGATTTTTTCCGCAAGCCGTTAGAGAAAATAATATTAATAATAAGCATACAAAAATTTTTTTCATTGGCTCAACTCCCTTAATTTATTTTCACTTCTCCTATTTATAATTACAAGAAGTATTAATAAAATCAACAGCATTAAAGTTGATAAGGCATTTATTGATGGATTTATTCCTTTCCTTGCCATGGAGTAAATTGTTATTGATAGATTTGTTACTCCTTGTCCTGTATTGAAAAAAGACACAACAAAATCATCTATTGAAAGAGTAAAAGCCATCAAAGCTCCTGTTAAAATAGCTGGCTTTATTTGTGGTATTATTACTTTTCTTATAGCATAAAAAGGTTTAGCCCCTAAATCAAGTGCCGCTTCCAATGTATTGGTATCTAATTGATTTAATTTTGGCAAGATTGATAAAATCACATAGGGTATGCAGAATACTATGTGTGAAATTATCATTGTGCAATAGCCCATGCTGAGCTTAAATAGTCCGAAAAAACCCATTAATGCTATTGCTGTAACTATATCAGGATTAAGAACTGGTAGATAATTAATATTTAAAATTACATCTTTTTTTATTCCTCTTAATTCATGAATTCCTATTGCAGCAAGAGTTCCAATAATTGTTGAAATTAGTGTTGCTAAAACTGCCACTATTAAAGTTGTTCTTAAAGACGACAATATTGACGGGTCATAAAATAAATTTTTATACCATCTCAAAGTAAAACCTGCCCAGGAACCTCTAAGCCTTGAATCATTAAAAGAAAAAACTATTAAGATAAATATGGGAGCGTATAAAAATATAAATACTAGAAATAAATAAACTCTATCAATCAATTTTTTCATAAGCAACCGCTCCTTTAGACTCTTTATTTTTATTCATTTTCAGTAATCCAGGAAGTACCATAAATATAATCATAATAACTATTAGAACTATAGAAATTGCAGAGCCAAATCCCCAATCTCCTGTGAATGTAAATTGTTTTTCAATTAAATTACCTATCAAATAGAAATTATTTCCTCCCAACAAGTTTGGTATAACAAAAGTAGAAATAGCAGGTATAAATACCATAGTTATACCTGTATATATTCCTGGAAGTGATAGAGGAAAAATAACTTTTAAAAATACCATAAAACTATTACAGCCTAAATCTTTTGCTGCCTCAATAAGTCTTTTATCAATTTTTAATAGAACTGTATATATTGGAAGTACCATAAAAGGCAAGAAGTTATAAATCATACCTATTGCTACAGCCTTCATATTATACATAAGATTAAAAGGACCAAGACCAATTAATCCCAAAGCTTTATTAATAAGACCATTTCTTCCAAGTAAAGTCAACCAAGCATAAGTTCTTAATAGAAAATTCATCCACATAGGAATTATAAAAACCATTATTAAATTATTTCTTATTTTTTCATTAAATTGGGAAATAATATAAGCAATAGGATATCCTATTAATAGACACATCAAGGTTGATATTGCAGCTACTCCCAATGAAACAAATAGTATCTTTAAGTAAAGAGGTTCAAAAAATTTTGAATAATTATTTAATGTAAAAGAAAAATTAACTATATCTTTATTGGCATTTAATGAATAAAGTAAAATAAGTGTTAAGGGAAAAACTATAAATAAAATTCCCCATAAGGCATAAATATAAGCGTATCTCTTCATAATAAGCCCTACTTTCTTCTCATAACGTGGATTAAATCAGGTTCAATTATAAGTCCTACCTTTTCTCCAACCTCATTTTTAATTGTAGACTGTATTATCCATTCAACTCCGTCAACATCAACGCTCATTTCATGATGAACACCATAAAAAACTTCATTAGTAACAATACCATTAATCATCCCTTCATGGCGAACGAGCTTTATATCTTCCGGTCTTACAACAATATCCACTTCTTCATTTTTTTCAAAACCCTTGTCTACACAATCAAAAACATGTCCTTGAAATTCCACCTTATAATCTTCGATCATTTTACCTTTAATTATATTAGATTCTCCTATAAAATCTGCGACAAAAGCATTTTTAGGCTCATTATAAATAGATACAGGATCATCTTTTTGCTGAATTATACCATCGTTTAAAACCACAATGGTATCAGACATAGATAAGGCCTCTTCTTGGTCATGAGTTACATAAATAAAAGTTATACCGACTTGCTTTTGAATTTTTTTAAGCTCATATTGCATATCTTGACGAAGCTTTAAATCAAGAGCTCCTAGGGGTTCATCAAGCAAAAGAACTTCAGGTTCATTAACAAGTGCACGAGCTATGGCTACCCTTTGTTGTTGACCTCCTGAAAGAGAATCTATATTTCTATTTTGAAAATTATTTAATCCTACTAATTTTAATGATTGTTTAACCTTATTTTCGATCACATTTTTAGATAATTTTTTTATTTTTAAACCAAAAGCTACATTATCAAAAACATTTAGATGGGGAAATAAGGCATATTTTTGAAAAACTGTATTTATTTTTCTTTGGTAGGGTTCATCATCTGTAATATCCTTGCCATTAAAAATTACCCTACCCTTATCAGGCCACTCGAAACCTCCAATTATCCTTAAAATCGTAGTTTTGCCACACCCAGAAGGTCCCAATAGAGTTAAAAATTCATTTTTCTTAATTGTTAAATTAAAATCTTTTAAAATTACATTATCCCCAAAAGTTTTGCTGATATTTTTTAGTTCAATAACAAATTTATCTTCCATCCTTACCCCCTAGAAATTTGGTGGAGAGCTAATCCAAATAACCTTAGCCTCTCTTTTTTTATTATTTACAAGAAAATGCTCCCTTTTAGCCTCGAAATAAAAAGTTTGCCCACTTTTTAATTCAAAAATTTTATCACCATAATGCAAACAAATGCTTCCCTTCTCTACATATCCAAAAACTTCACCTTCAAAGGGGGCAATTTTTTTAGACTTGCCACCCTCTTTTAAGGAAATTAGAGTAGGTTCCATCATATTTTTTTGTGCATTAGGGACAATCCATTGTAAAAAAAATCCCAAATCTTCATTTTCATATTCAAAATAATCATCTTCAGAAAATATTATTCTTTCATTTTTGTCTTTTGAAAAAAATTCTGAAGGAGAAGTACCCAAAGCTTCAAGAATATCTAAAAGTGAATCAACGGAAGGTGATGTAAGATCTCTTTCTATTTGTGATATAAAACCTTTCGTAAGCTCACTTCTTGTGGCAAGCTCTTCCTGAGTAAGTCCACTGGCTACTCTTAGCTCTTTTATCTTATTACCTATTTCCATTTAATCTCCTCTTATTAAATATTTTTCTTAAATTATTAAACTATTCACAGTATAAAATCAATACCTATATTTGTCAATAGGTTTATTATATTAAATTTAAAATTTATCATAATTATAATTTGAATTTCATTTATTTGTTTTTCGTGATATAATTTTTTTATGAAAGAAAGATATAATACAATTGATTTTTTGCGTGGATTTACCATCATTCATATGATTATTTTCCACTTGATATTTGATCTGATTAATTTTTATAATTTTAATATCAACATGAATTTTTATTACTACCAACAGTATATATGTATTTCCTTTGTTTTTTTAGCTGGGCTGTGCGAAAACTTTTCAAAAAATAGGATAAAAAGATCTATTATTTTAGGAATATCATCTATATTAATTTCTGTTTTTTCATTCATTTTTGATAGATCTTATACCATATATTTTGGTGTTATACATTTCTTTTTTTCAGCAGGTATTATTTTTTATTTATTTGAAAAATTTTCTATAAAATTAAATAAAAAAATTTTATTCTTTGTTAGTTTATTGCTATTTATAATTTTTAAAGATATATACAAAGGTACTATATTTTTCAAGCTTATTGATATACCTAAAAATCTTTATACTTACAATTTATTTATCTTAGGCTTACCTAAAGCCACTTTCACTTCTGGAGATTATTTCCCGATAATTCCTTGGATATTTTTGTATTTTTCCGGTTACTATTTTTATAATTTTTTAAATATAAAAAAAAGAATGCCATCCAAAAATATTATTAATATTTTGGGAAGACATTCTCTAATTATATATTTGCTCCACCAAGTTATTTTAGTGGCAATATTAAAATTAATTTTAGGCTAGTTAGAATTTACCTCCGGCACCTCCGCCGCCACTTGAACCGCCGCCGAAGCCACCAAAGCCTCCTGAGCTTCCGGAACCAAAACCTCCGAAACCACCAAAGCCGCCAAAACCACCAAAATCATCAAAACCGCCGAATCTATTTCTTCTGTATCTTCTCTTGCGATTTTTAGGACCATTGATAAAAAATGAAAATATTATATAAATTACAATAATTAGAATTATAAATTCAGGACTTGACAATGAAAAATCATCTGATTGAGAAACATCTTTAGAATATTTCCCTTCCTCAGCATTTAATTCCACATCATATTCATCTTCATAAAGTTTAATAATATTATTAAAACCTTCAAGAATACCAGCTTCATAATCCAAATCTGAAGAATTTTCACTTTCTCTTATAACTTGTCCCATAGCCCTATAAATTCTGGCACATTTTGCATCAGTTATAAAACCTTCAGCTCCATAACCAGGCTCAATCTGAATATCTCGTGATTTAGTAGCCATAAGTATAAGACAACCATTATCCTTTCCCTTTTCACCAATTCCAAGCTCACTAAAAATTTCTGTGGCATAGGCTTTTGCTTGTCCTTCTTCAATGCTATCAAGGATAACTATTGCTATTTCTCCACCTGTTTTATTTTTTAAATCCAAATTTATTCCATTAATGTAGTCCTTACTTTCTTGGGACAATACGTTTTGTGTATCGTAAATAAAATAATCAAATTTATTTTTATCTATAATATTTTTAGCAAAACATATATCAAATATTAATGGAAATAAGACTACAATAAATAAGAGCCTTCTCTTCATAAAATCACCTAAAATTCAACACTAGGAACTTCCATATCCTTTTCTGAAACTTCAAAATATTCTTTTTCGTCAAATCCTAATATTCCAGCAATTAAATTTGTTGGAAATCTCTTTACAGATTTATTATAAACCGTAACAGTATCATTGTATCTTTTTCTTTCAGTTGCTATTCTATTTTCTGTTCCTTCGAGTTGAGATTGAAGGTCGAGAAAGTTTTCATTAGCTTTCAATTCCGGATAAGATTCTACAACAACATTTATTGCCCTTGTAAGTTCTGCATCGGCTTTTGCAAGTTCTTTCGGTGTTGATGCACTTTCTATCCCACTTCTTGCTTGTGTTATTTTTGTAAGTGTTTCTTCTTCATGTTTAGCATATCCCTTAACTGTATTTGTTAGATTAGGAATTAAATCAGCACGTCTTTTAACTTGATTTTGCACTTGAGCCCAAGACTGATTCACGTCTTCTCTGAGTGACATCAACCTATTATATTTACCTCCGAGAATTGCTACTAAAGCAATTGCTATTACTATTACAATTATTAATCCTGCTATTCCCTTATTCTTTCTCATGGTTTCCTCCTATTTTTATTATTTTCATATCATTTATAGCTTGCTCAACTAACTTATCAATATCTAAAGCTTCTTCTGAATTTTCCATCTCTTCAACCTCTGGTCTTAAAGATGGATGCTTAGGTAAAAATACTGTGCAGCAATCTTCAAAAGGTAGAATTGAAGTTTCATAAGTTCCAATTTCTCTAGCAATATCAATAATATTAATTTTATCCATACCTATCAAAGGTCTAAAAACAAGTTTACGTGTGATTATATCCGTAACTTTTAAACCGTCAATAGTTTGTGAAGCTACTTGTCCTAAATTTTCTCCTGTTATTATTGCATCATAAGAATTGTCTAGACTTAATTTATCAGCTATTCTCATCATAAATCGGCGAGAAAGAAGAGTCATCTGATCTTCAGGACAATTTTTGTTAATTTCTTTTTGAATATTTAAAAGATTAACTGAATACATTGTCATTTTTCCTGAAAAGCTAGAAATTTTTTCAGCTAATTTAATAACTTTTTCTTCTCCTCTTTGAGATGTAAAAGGATAAGAGTGAAAATGTAGGACATCTAAGGCTATTCCTCTTTTTGCCATTAAAAATCCTGCAACAGGTGAATCTATTCCACCCGATAAAAGTAATAACCCTCTTCCATTTGTACCCCTAGGAAGACCTCCATAAGCTTTTATTTTTTCCATATATATATAAGAATTTTCTTTTTTAAAATCCAAATATAAATAAAAATCAGGATTATGAACATCTACTTTTAGAGGGAAATTTTTTAAAATTGCCCCACCTAATTTATTATTAAAATCCATTGAATTCATTGGATAAGATTTATAGGCTCTCTTGCAATGAACTTTGAAAGTTTTAAAATTTGGGTTTTCTTTTAGTTTTTCTCCAACAAAAGAAACCACAGCCTCTTCTATTTCTTTTAGATCACTTTTAACTTTTATACAGGGACAAATATAAACAATTCCGAATATATGCTTACACCTTTTTATTAACTCTTTTTCGTCCCTATATCCATCAATATAAATTTTCCCCATAGAATGGTATACATTTCCATGATCTAAATCGCTTATAGCCTTTTTTATTTGTCCAAGAAGTTTTGACATAAATTGCCCTCTATTATTTCCTTTAAGGACAATTTCTCCTAAAGACATTGACAATACTTTTTCCAAACAATCACCCTATCATTATATTTCTAATTTCATTTACATACTTAATTAGTTTTTCGACAAAAATATCTATATCTTTAAAACTGATATCTTTAGATGTGCAAATTCTAATAGTTCCATCCATTAAATTGTCATTAAGACCAATTTCTTTTAAGGTTTTTGACTTGTGATTTCCGTTAGAAGAACAAGCTGAAGCAGTAGAAATATAAATTTCATCTCCCTCTAAATAGTGAAGAAGAACTTCTGCTCTTATATCTTTTATAGATACACTCAAGTGGAAATTTGAAGAATTTTGGGGCGTATTTATCTGATAATCTTTTAAATTTTCCTCTAAAAGTTTTAATAGATAAGCCTTAATCTTACCAGCGTGTTCTATTCTTTGTTCTAAATTTTCATAGGCAAGTTGGCAAGCCTTGGCAAAACCTAAAATTCCCGGAACATTTTCTGTTCCACTTCTGAGACCTTTTTCTTGACCTCCACCGATGACAAGGGATGGAATATCAAGGGATTCTCTAACATATAAGGCACCCGCTCCCTTTGGTCCATAAATTTTATGAGAAGAAATGGAATAAGTATCAATGCCTAAATCTTTTAAATTAACATGAATCTTACCAACAGCTTGAACGCCATCACCATGTATTAAAACATTTCTATTTTTTTCTTTAACTCTTTTAGTAATTTCCTTTAAATCATTTATAGTCCCAAGCTCATTATGAACATGGATAAGAGAGAGAACTATAGTATTTTCATCAATTTCATCTAAAAGTTTTTCTATATCTACATTTCCATGTTTATCAACACCAATAAATTTAACATCTAATCCTTCATTTTTATAATTGATAAACTGATCGTTAATTGATGCATGCTCAATAGCAGTAGTTATTATTTTTTTCCTTTTCTTTTATTCTTTTTTATTAAACCATGAATGGCAATATTATTGCTCTCAGTTCCACCCGATGTGAAAAAAATCTCTGAAGTTTGTGCCCCAACTAATTTAGCAACTGCACTTCTTGATTGTGCAATTTCTTTTTCAACTTTTAATCCAAAAGAATGTAGAGATGAAGGATTGGCAAAATCCTCACTCAAAGCTTTTGTCATAATATCTATTGATTCTTGACAAGTTTTTGTTGTTGAACAATTATCTAAATAAATCATCTAATCACCTATGTATCAATATCCTAAATCTTCATTTATCAAAAATACATATATATCTCTACCCTTAGCAGATGCATTTAAAAATAACTCCATATTAGCTGCATCATCATAATGTACACAATTATCAGACCTCAAGCCTTTAAAAATATCATTATTAATCCTTCTTGAATTTAAAGGTATAGCTATATTTTCAGCTCTTCTAACAGCTTCAGCCTTATCTGCTACAATTTTATTTCTGCCAATAAAAATAAAAACTTTCTTATGACCAAAGCAAACTGAGGAAATTCTATTTCCAATTCTATCTACAAAATACAAACTTCCATCAGATGTAATTGCATTTGCAGAAGTTAGATAATAATCAGCATCTTTACAGTTGTCTAATCCTTCTTTAAAGCCATCTTTCCAATGCCAAAAACATTTATAGCCCTTATCTATTAAAATATCATAAATTCCTAAAGTTTCTAAAGTCTTAGAGCCAGCAAAGCCAAAACTTATATTTTCTTTTGCAAAATGAAGAAAATAATCTACTGCATCTTCTTTATTATCAAAAATATAAGAAAAAAAGCCATTTTTAATAAGTGAGCTTTTAGTTCTTAGTAAATCTATCATTAAAGTTAATTCACCTCATATTTATGATATACTATTTTTTTTAAAATTTAAAGTATTTATAAGATCAAGTTAAATGCTATAATCATATTGGTGATTGCTTTGATATATAATGAAAAAAGACTAAGTGAAAATTCAGAAAAAAATTTTTTAATAATAGAAACAACAGGGCTTTCAATAAAAAATGACGTCATTATTGCAATAGGAATTATTAAAAATAATACTATTTATCAATTTATTATAGAAGATTTAAAAGAAGAGATAGAACTTATAAATAAGGCAAATAAAATTATTAGAAATGAAGAAATAATTGCTTATAACGGAACTTTTGAAAAAAATTTTTTAACTTATAAGGCTGATACTTATAAAATCCCAACTGATTTCAACATAAAAAAATTAAGTCAAAAAATAAAAAACTTTAAATATCTATTCCCTTTAGAAAATTATTCAAAAAATAATTTAGAAGAATTTTTCAAAATTGAGGGTCAACCTGTAATTTCAGGAAAAAATGTCGGCGAAAACTTTAAAAAATATTTGCTTAATAAAGACAGAAATAAACTCCTAGAAATTTCCAAAAGAAATAGGGAAAATCTAATAAAATTAAAAAACTTATATGTGGAAGTAAGTAAATACCTAGGAAAATTTCTTAAATTAGAATTTGGTAGCTTAACCTTTGAAATAAAAAATATTTATCTAGAAAAAAATACAATAATATATGAAGGAGAATCCTCTTTTGAAGGAAATTATTACAGATCTAATAAAAATTATACCTTTATTTGCAATAAAAATTTCAAAGTGGAATTATTTACTCATTCCGATATCTATGATAAAGCTGATTACTGTTACTATTTATTAAAAAAAGACTTTAAAAACCTGACCAATAAATCTCATCTAAAAAGTCCTTCTCAAATTTTGATTTTATACTATAAAGATTTTTTAATAGAAAATATAATACAAGTCTTTAAAAAAATAATCCAAATGGAGATAGAAAACTTTATTTAAGACTATGATTAATTCAAATATCTTTAAAAAAGACCTAAAGATTATTCTTTAGGTCCCTTTTCCTTAATATAATTATAAACTTTGTCTAACCTTTCAGCAGGCAATGTTTCTACAATTTCTTTTATTGAACTAACAATTTCAGAATCTTCTTTAGGGTCACTGCCCAACAATCCATAAATAAAAGATAATTCTTCATGAGATAACCATTTTTGATATCCCTTTAAATGACTTAGTATAAATTCTTTTTTTTCGTTATCACTAATCATATTATCACCTCTTCGTGACTATTTTACCCAAAAATATGAAGATAAACATAAAAGTTAAAAATTTTTCAAAATTTTTTAAATTGTAATAATTTTTTTCAAAAAGAAAAAATAAGTTTATTTTATCCATTATAAAAACTGATTTCAAATTTATTTATATGATTATTAATATATAGAATCACTCCTGTGTATTTATTAGAACCTATATTTTGTTGAAATTGTCCTTTGTCATTTTTTACATAAAAATATCTTTTATAGATTTACTCACAAACTTATTTTATAAAGCCTCAAAAAAAGTGCTGATGATTTGCCACCAACACTATTTTTCTATGAAAACATTAAATTTATGATACTAAATTCCTAATAAAAATTTTCTATAACATTAACTTATAAATTTTATATTTCTTTTAAATATTTTTTTAAAAACTTTACAGCTTTTTCTGGTTCAAATTTTGAAATAAGACCTACTGATGATAAAATATATGACTTGTCAAGCAAGAATTTGGGGTTTTCAGGTTTCAAATAAGAATCATCTAAATCATTTATCGACTTTAAAATTAAAGATGGATTCTTGGAATTAATCAATACTCCACCAGTTGCTAAAAATTCTTTAGCCCTTCTCAAATCCTTACCACTTTGCTTATATATATATCTTGTACTTGTAGGAATTTTTTTTAACTTGCCAATGTGTCTTGACAATGCAGTTTTTGCTGCTAAATACCCTAAAATTTGATCAAACTTTTCTTCTTCAAGATCAGTAGGAATAAAATCTGTATTATCAAAACGCTCTTGACATCTTTTTTTCGCATCAGTATAGCCAAGGTTTTTAAAAACTTGGTCACCCAAAGACTCATAAAGAGCTGTCGCAGAATATCTCATTCCCATATCTCCCTCAACTGTCCTTTTTTCATATGGCTCATCAATTTCGGGAGCTATGATATTTTCATCTCCCCAATAGGACTTGCCAATAGAATGAATATCTGTAGTAGCTCCACCGATATCAATAGACAATAGGCTTATATCATTTACCTTGCCATAAGTTGAAATAGCATTTTGAACTGCTATTGGTGTGGGTAAAAATATTTTGCATTTTTTTGATAAGGCATCTATCCCCTTAGCTTTTGTAATTGTACTTATAAAAATTTCAGCAATTACTTTTCTTAAAGGAATATAATTTACAATATTGGTTGTTGGCATTACATTTTCAGTAAATACATATTTAATATTGGACTTATCAAAAATATCCCTAATACAATTATTAGCCGACTCATTGCCACAACAAACAACAGGAAAATTATAATTTTTTTTAGCTATAGCTTTTGCGTTAAAAATTATATTGTAAGTATTTCCACCATTAGTTCCACCACAAAGCAATAGTATATCTGGTTTTAAATTTTCAATTTCATCAAGGTCTTTACTTGTCAATTCATAATAATATTCTTTTAAAATTCTAGCCCCACTTGAAAGGCTGGCAGTTTTACAAGCATAAGTTGTTAAATTTTTAGAAAATCCCACAACAACAACCTTCAAACCGCCCGATGCTGAAGAGCAACCTAAAAATTCATCATATTCAAGCTTGCATTTTGCCTTAAGCTTTTCAAGTGCCTTATAAAATCCAACTCTTACATCTGAATTTACAGTAGTATAACTTTGACTAGAACCGATAACTTCTATTTTTTCAGTATCTAATAGGTTAAGCTTTGTATAAGTTGAACCTACATCTACTAAAAGATATCTCATGCAAGTTTTTCATCTACAACTTTCATTATACTTTGGTCATTTTCTTTGATTATTTTAGCAACTTTTTCCATTTTCTCTTCAAGTTCTTTTTTATAATCTTGATCTTTCAAAGAATTTAAATTAATTTTTACATTCAAAAAAGCGCCTTCTGAAGCTGCTTTAATATTAATTAAAGCTACAGCAACATCTGTTATAGCATTAGAATTACCATTTTCAGCAAGTTCTTTGCAATAAGGATAAAGTTCAGTAACTTTTGTGCCTAAAGTCAATGGAACTTCTATTGCTTTTTTATAACCTTCTTGAATTTTTTCTGCCCTTATCTTTTTTTCATCTTCTGTTTCTTTTGGCAACTTCATAGCATCCATAACACCATTAAAAGAAGATGCGTCTTTATCTATAGCTTCTACAAATAAATCTTTATATTTAGCACATTCAATTTTAATTTCTTCAGCTCTTTTTGAAAAATCTGCATATTTTTTCTTTCCAATTGTTAAATTTGCAACCATAGTCAATAAAGAAGCTGCCATGGCAGCATTTAGTGCTGCAATGGATCCGCCTCCGGGTGCAGGAGAATTGGAAGCCGTTTCATTGGCGAATTCTACTATACTTAAATCTTTTAACATAATTCCTCCTAAAAAAGTCCTACAATATTTCCTTTATCATCAATATCCATATTTTCTGCTGCAGGCACTTTCGGTAGACCCGGCATTATCATAATATTTGAAGTTTCAACTACAATAAATCCCGCTCCGTTAGAAATTCTTACAGTCTTAATTTCAATATCAAAATCCCTTGGAGCTCCTATAACATTTTTATTATCGGTAAAGGAAAATTGCGTCTTGGCTACACATATTGGAAGCTTATCAAGTCCAAGCTCAACTAATTTCTTGACCTGTTTTTTGGCAGCTGCTGTTAAAACTGCACGTCTGCCTCCATAAATGTCTTTTACAATCTTATTTAATTTATCTTCAATTGAATCATTTACATCATATAAGAAATTAATTTCTGATTTTTGCTTTTCTATATTCTTTACTAATTTTTTAGCAAGGTCTTCGGCTCCTTCTCCTCCCTTTGCCCAAACTTGGCATAGAGAAATTTCAACCCCTAAATCCTTACAAAGTTTTTCAAGTTTTTCAATTTCCGCATCAGTATCTTGAGCAAATTGATTAATTGCAACTACAACAGGAAGACCAAACTTTCTTAAATTTTCAACGTGACGTCTTAAATTTTCAAATCCCTTTTCAAGGGCTTCGATATTTTCTTCTTTAAGATCGTTTTTATTTACGCCACCATGCATTTTCAATGCTTTGATTGTAGCAACAAGAACAGCTGCGTCCGGTCTTATTCCTGATGTTCTACATTTTATATCAAGGAATTTTTCTGCCCCTAAGTCAGCACCGAAACCGGCTTCTGTAACTGCATAATCAGAAGTTTTTATTGCCAGCTTTGTAGCTATTATTGAATTGCATCCGTGAGCAATATTGGCAAATGGTCCTCCATGAATAATAGCCGGAGTATTTTCAAGTGTTTGAACGAGATTTGGCTTAATTGCATCTTTTAAAAGCATAGTAACGGCACCTTGAATTTTTAAGTCTGAAATATATACAGGTTTTCCGGCTCTTGTATAGGCAACAATTATTCTTGCAATTCTTTTCTTTAAATCGTCAAGATCTTTTGCCAAACAAAGAACAGCCATAATTTCTGATGCTACACTTATCATGAAGTGATCTTCTCTAGTAACTCCATCAGCTTTTTTACCAAGACCTATTACAATATTTCTTAAAGATCTGTCATTCATGTCAAGCACCCTGTTCCAAGTAATATTATTAAGATCTATATCAAGAATATTACCTTGGTGTATATGGTTATCAATGCAAGCTGAAATTAAATTATTAGCAGTAGTTATAGCATGAATATCTCCGGTAAAGTGAAGGTTAATATCCTCCATAGGAATAACTTGTGAATATCCTCCACCAGCTGCTCCCCCTTTAACACCAAACACAGGTCCAAGTGATGGTTCACGAAGAGCCACAACTGATCTTTTGCCAATTCTGTTAAAAGCTTGTGCTAGTCCTATTGAAACTGTTGATTTTCCTTCACCTGCCGGTGTCGGAGAAATAGCAGTAACAAGAATTAATTTCCCATCTTTATTATTTTCAGACCTCTTAATGGCATCCCAAGAAATTTTTGCCTTGTATTTCCCATAATGTTCAAGATCATCATCAGATAAACCGATTTTTTCTGCTACCTGCTCAATAGGGAGAATTTTAGCTGCATCTGCTATTTCAATATCTGTTTTAAATTCCATTTTTTACCTCAATTAGTCTTCAATCAAGAGAGTTTCAAGAACTTGTTCAGCTTTTAAATCTTCAATTTGCATATAGTAGGCTGCTGAATCAATAAGAGCTTGTAAGGGTAGAAGTCCAATTAGTTCAGTATTGACAACCCCAACTCCATAACGTCTAGCTTCTGATTTAACCATTTCAAGAGCTTGGTAGATTCTAGTCTTTTCAAAATTTACTAAGTTCATTGAAACTTGAACTTGTCCTTTATCTTTAAGTTCTAGACCTATTGCTTTTACAAATCTAAGACCTCCACCTATATGACGAACTTTTTTAGCAATTGCATCAGCAATTTCAAGCTTATCTGTATTCAAATTAACGTTGAATGCAACAAGATGAAATCTTGCACCAACTGCAGTACATCCTGATTTTTCATTCATTTGTGCTGGGCCAAAATCTGGTTTCCAATCTGGATCTTTAATTTTTTCAAAGAATCCTTCATATTGACCCTTTCTAACCTTTGCTAAATTTTTTCTTTCTTTTGTTGTAGCTGCATCTTCATATAAATATACAGGGATTCCCATATCTCCAATTGCCTTACCAACTTCATTAGCAAGTTCTACACATTCTTCAGTTGTCATTTCACTAACAGGTACAAATGGAACAACATCGACAGCACCCATTCTTGGATGAGCACCTTCATGAGTTCTCATATCTATTATTTCACTAGCAACTTTTACTGATTCTATAACAGCTTCAACGACTGCTCTTGGATCCCCGATTACTTCAACCACTAATCTATTGTGGTCCTTATCGGGTTGATAATCAATTAACTTAATTTTTCCCTTATTTCTAAAACATTCTGTAATTTTATCTACCTTATCCAAATCACGTCCTTCAGAATAATTTGGAATACACATTACTCTTTTCATTTTTTTCCTCCTATTATCTATATATTATTAAAAATATTATTCATATACTATTTCAGTTCAAGGTTAACAGATTTTTTAACTTCTTCAAGTAACTTACCGCTATCTATAATATCAGTTGCTTTTTCAAGTTCATCATAGATTTCAATGTCCTTATCTTGTTCAATAAAGTCAACAAAATCTCTTATTACATCGTAAGCTTTTTGAGTTCCCTTGCCTAGATGAAGCTTACCATTTTCCATTTCCCTTCTGAAATCAACTGCTTGAGCAGCTATCATAAGTTCAGTTGCCAAAACTCTTTTAACGTTAAATACTACTTCACGAGCTTTTCTTGCTGCCCATTGACCCATAGATACAAAGTCTTCTTGATTTTCACAAGATGTTATTGAATCAACTGATGCAGGGTGAGCCAAAGTTTTATTTTCAGATACAATTGCTGCTGCTGCATATTGAGTAATCATAAATCCTGAATTTAGACCTGGGTGTTTAACAAGAAAAGATGGCATTCCTGAAAGTGTTGTATTTATTAGTCTTTCAATTCTTCTTTCAGAAACATTTCCTAGTTCTGAAACTGCAATAGCCAAAAAGTCAAGTGGTTGAGCCATAGGTTCACCATGGAAATTACCTCCACTGATTACATGGCCTTCTCCTGTTACTATTGGGTTGTCTGTTGCAGAATTTATTTCGATTTCTACCTTTTCTTTAACATATTCAATTGAATCTTTACTTGCACCATGAATTTGTGGAATACATCTAAAAGAATAAGCATCTTGTACTCTTAACTGTGCAGTATGAGTTACATATGTTGAATCTTCAAGCAATTCTCTCATATTTTTTGCAGTTGCAAGATTTCCTTCATGTGGTCTTATTGTGTGAAGTTCTTCCCAGAAAGCATCTATAATTCCTCTTGCACTTTCTATAGATAAAGCACCAGCTATATCAGCTATTTTTGCAAGTTCAATTGCATCGTAAGTTGCAAGAGCACCAGTAGCTGTTAAAATTGTTGTACCATTAATTAAAGCAAGACCTTCTTTAGCAGCAAGTTTAATAGTTTTAAGTCCTGCACGCTTCATCGCTTCAGCACCCTTTAAAAGTTCTCCTTCATAATATGCCTTTCCAAGACCAAGCATTGGAAGAACCATATGAGCAAGTGGAGCTAAGTCACCGCTGGCACCTAGAGAACCTTTTTCAGGAATAAATGGTACTACATTTTTGTTTAACATAGCTACCAAAAGTTCAATTGTAGAAAGTCTTATTCCAGAAACACCTTTTAACAATGAATTAATTCTAATGGCAATTGATGCCCTTACTTCAGCTTCTGATAATGGATTACCATATCCTGAAGAGTGAGTTCTGATTAGATTTTCTTGTAATTGTGCGTTATCTTCTTCTGGAATGCTAACCCTTGAAAGCGAACCAAAACCGGTATTAATTCCGTAAACAACTCTTTCTTCTTCAACAATTTCTTCAACAAACTTTCTTGATTTTTCAACTTCAGTTTTTGCACTTTCATCAATTTCAACTTTTTCATGAAATCTTGCAATTTTTACTAAATCTTCTAATGTAAGATTATTTCCATTTAAAACTATCATAATAATTATTCTCCTTTTTTTTAACACTTTTAATTTTTAATAAAACTTTTATTTTTAGCTGCATCAAAAATTTTAATTTTTTTTGATTTAGACTTAGCTAACGAAATTATACCTTGTAAATCTTCAGACTTGAAATAAAATCTCTTAGTTATATCACCCTTGGTAAAATAAATAATTTTTAGATCTTTGTAGTCATAATCATTAGCATAAGTTAATGCGTAAATATCTTCCCAATCCCAAATCTCATAAGATTTGCTAATAAAAATATTGTAAAATATTTCAAGCCCCCTACTTGTAACTACAACATATCTTTTATAAACCAAGGTTAAAAACAACACTAAAGCAATAAAAAGCCCAATTCTATAAACTGTAAAAAACCCAATTAAGGCAAAAAGAATTGTTAAAAACCACGCAATATAATTTACATAATTTTTTCTATTTTTTACATCTATATATGAGTAGATATTTCCATCTAAATCTTTCCAAGGTAAATCAAATTTCACTATAAAACCTTTCAATTAATCTATTTAATAATATATTTTTTTTAACTTTTAACGAATACTAGGTGCTTTTCCTTCAGCTCTTCTCTTTTCAAGTTGAGAAACTGCATACTTATGAATTTTTTCAGGAGCATTTGGAACATTTTTAAGCATTTTTGTTTTACCAAACAAATTAGTATAAGCGCCATCAGCCCAGAAAATATTGCGTCCTAAATAAGCGGTGATAACTGCATATATTGGATTTAATAAGTTAACAAAAGCAAATGGGAAGAATTTAAAAGGTGAAATTCCCAAAGTTCGCATTTGATAAGCGCCACAAGCAGTCCAAGGAAACATAACAGCCCAAAGTGTACCAGCATCTTCAAGTGTTCTAGAAAGCATATTTCTTGCAAGTCCCAAATCGTCATACTTATCATCATATAATGGTGCAGGAACTCCAATACCTAAAAATTGGTCACACATTGTAGCATCACAGAAAATTGATGTCATCATTGTTGCAAGGACAAGTCCTCCAACACTATTTATTCTCTTCTTTAAATTTCCAAATAATTTTTCTACGGTACCACATTTTTCAAGGATACCTCCAAAAGATACTGCTAAAATAATAAGGTTTATTGTCCACATTTGATGGTCCATACCACCTTTAGCTAAAGCTGCATCCAAAAATTCATTTCCTGTTTCTACACTTGGTCCATAGTGAAGAACTGAAAAAATTTCTCCAAGAGATCTTGGTTCTTGGAAAATAAGTGAAAAAATCACACCTGTAAATACAGAAATCATTACACCAGGTAATCCTGGAACTCTTAAAATACAAACTACCACAATTACTAAAATTGGAATAAGTAAGAATGGGTTAATATTAAAAGAACCAATTATCGCATCTTGAATCCCCTTAGCAATTGTTGGGTCATATGTCCCAATATTTGAACCCATACCCAAGATTGTATAAAAAATTAGTGCCAAAACAAATACTGGTCCTGTAGTTGAAACCATAGCTGTAACGTGGTCAAATAAACCAGTTTGTGCAACACCTGCTGCTAGGTTAGTTGTATCAGATAATGGTGAAAATTTATCACCAACATAAGCTCCTGAAATTGCCATGCCGGCGGTTATCGCTGGGTTAATACCAAGGCCTTGACCTATTGTCATAAAAGCAATACCTATTGTACCTGTAGCAGTCCAAGAAGAACCACAAGCAAGTCCAACAACAGCAACAAGAAGACATCCAACAGGTAAAAATAATTTTGGTGTCAAAATATCTAAACCGTAATAAATTAGAGCTGGAATTGTACCTGATATCATAAAAGATGATATTAAAAGTCCGACAGTAAGTAAAATTAATATAGCTTCCAATGTCGCATCCAATCTTTGAATCATACCAGCAACCATATCTGACCAGGTATGACCGCACATAATTCCAACAATTGAACCCACAATAATGCCAATAATTAATGGCATATGTGCAGCGTTATAAGTCTCGTTACTAAAATTAAAAACATAAATCATAAGACCAACCATTGTAAGAACAGGCAAAAGAGCTTCCAATAAATTTGGTAGCCTTACAGTTTTTTTACTATTGTCCATAATAACCTCCTTTAAAACTTTGCGCTTTGTGAAAACGCATACACATTGATTAAGCAGAAAAACTCTGCGCTAAATGTATCTGATTAGAAACTAAACAGATAAGCTTTGAAAATATCCAAACAAATTTCACCATTTGGATTATTTCAAAATGAATATGATATAGGCACTTTTCATACCTAACTTCATACTTAAATTATTTCACACAGGAAAATCATTGTCAACATAAAAAAAGATAAACTTTTTGACAAAAAAGGCTAAAATACAATATGTTAGCAAGACTTTTCGATAACTGTTTAGCACAGAAAAAAGTTTTAAATAATTCATAAAATATAAAAGCCTTAATTATCAATAACTTCAGCATATGGTAAAATTTTTAAGTGAAATGTCAATCAATATTGCAAAAATAAATACAATAAAAAATATTTTTATTTTTTAATTTCCTTTAAGATACCTATAATATAATTCAAAAAATTTTTACCTTTAAATTTAAAATAATTAATGATTAAATATATTTACTTTAAAATATAATTTTATACTTACAAAAACGTGCAAATTTTATTTACACAAAAAAATCCGGGATTGTGTCCCGGAAATTTTTTATTATTTTACTAACTGTCTTTGATCAACAACAAGTTCTCCATCTATATAAACTTTTTTACATAGGTTTGTTGCAAAGAAATATAACAAGTAGTCAAGATTTTTGGCTTCAAATACTGATATATTTGCAGCCTTACCTTCTTCAAAAGAACCCATTGTTTTGGCTCTATCTATTGAATATGCGGCATTTATGGTAACAGCATTAAATACTTCTATTGGGGTGAGTTTTAAGGCAAAACATCCTAACTGCATAATAAATTGCAAATTTGCTGTCGGGCATGAGCCTGGGTTTGAATCAGTACATAGGGTGATTGCCATGCCATTTTCAAGCATTTTTCTAGCTGGTGCATAAGTGTCTTCCATCAAGGAGAAAGTTGTCCCTGGCAAAAGATTACCTATTATATTATTTTCTGCAAGTGCCTTAATTGACTCATCACTTATTACCATCAAGTGTTCTGCTGATCTTACCTTTAATTCAGATGCAACTTTTGTACCACCGATATCTGCAATTTCATCTGAATGAATACGAAGTTTAAAGCCGTTTTTTCTTGCTGCTTCGAGTATTCTTTTTGATTGTTCGGCAGTAAATACATCTTTTTCGCAAAATACATCACAAAATTCTGCCAGACCTTTTTCTTTAATTTTTGGCATCATATCAATAACAATGTCTACATATTTGTCAGGGTCATCTTTATATTTTTCTGCAATTACATGGGCAGCCATAAATGTAGGAACAAGTTCAACCTTTAAATCTTCGTTGATTTTTTTTATGACTTCTAGTTCTTTAACTTCTGTATCAAGTTCAATTCCATAGCCTGATTTTGCTTCTACAGCTGTAACCCCATGAATCATAAATTGTTCCACAAGATTTCTTGTTTTGTCATATAATGTTTCAAAGCTTGCTTCTTTTGTTGCTTTAAGTGTTGATAAAATTCCACCGCCAGCGGCTAGTATATCAAGGTATTTCATGCCATTTAATTTCATGGCAAATTCATTTTCTCTGCTGCCACCGTAAACAAGGTGAGTATGAGCATCAATTAATCCTGGAGTAGCCACGCATCCCTTTAAATCTTCCATTTTTGTATGCTCATCTTGAAGTGATTTATAAGCATCTCCTTGTCCTATTTGTAAAATTTTACCATCTTTTATTGCAATGTAGGCATTTTTTAAAATATCAGCTTCATTCATTTCTTTTCCTCTAAGCGGTCTGCCCAAATCCTTAGGTGAAAATACTTCTTCTAAATTATATAAAATCTTATCAGCTTTCATAATAACCTCCCCTTATTTTGATAAATTATCCCAATTTAAAAACTAACCTTAATTTTAGATTTACTTAATTATTTTGTCAAGGAAAACAATTTTATAATTATGACTTTGCTAGCTAATTGGATAATATTTACAAGATGTAATTTTATTATTTATAAGTATATAAAAAAGCTTATTTATTCTGAAAACATTTTTAATTCATCAAATTAAAAATCAGTTTACAAAATTTTTTCATTGTTTTATAATTATTTAAAAAGGAGGTTGATTAACTTTTATGGATAATCAAACATTAGAAAAAGCGATGGTAGTTAGGCTGGATTTTCTTCCTGAAAAGAAAACTTTCGAGCCTGGAATAAGGCGTGCTCCAGATAGAGGATTCAGATTAACCAAAGAACAAACTAAGATTGCTCTTAGAAATGCTCTTAGATATATACCGGAAGAATATCATGAAGAACTTATTCCTGAATTTTTAGAAGAATTGACAAGTCGTGGAAGAATTTACGGCTATAGGTTTAGACCACAAGGAAGAATTTGGGGTAAAGCAATTGATGAATATAAGGGTAATTGCTTAGAAGGAAAAGCATTTCAAGTTATGATTGATAATAATCTTGACTTTGAAGTTGCTCTTTATCCATATGAACTTGTTACTTATGGAGAAACTGGTTCAGTATGTCATGACTGGATGCAATATAATCTTATAAAAAAATATTTAGAAGTTATGCATGATGACGAAACTCTTGTAGTTGAATCAGGTCATCCTCTAGGACTTTTTAAATCTAGAAAAAATGCTCCAAGAGTTATCACAACAAACGGACTTATGATTGGTGAATATGATAACTTAGATGATTGGGAAATTGCTGAAGAAATGGGAGTTGCAAACTACGGTCAAATGACTGCAGGTGGATGGATGTATATAGGTCCTCAAGGCATAGTTCACGGTACTTATAACACAATTTTAAATGCAGGAAGATTAAAACTTGGTCTTGGCGAAAAAGATAATCTTAAAGGAAAACTTTTTGTATCATCTGGTCTTGGTGGCATGAGTGGTGCTCAAGGTAAGGCTGGAGATATAGCAGGAGCTGTTTCAATTATTGCAGAAGTAGATATTTCAAGAATAGAAACAAGACTTGAACAAGGCTGGATTATGAAACTTGCAGAGTCTTCTGAAGAAGCTGTTAATATGGCTTTACAAGCACAAAAAAATAAAGAAACTTTATCTATTGCATACCATGGAAATATAGTTGATCTTCTTGAATACATGGATGAAAAGAATATTCATATAGATTTATTATCTGATCAAACTTCTTGTCATAATGTTTATAATGGTGGCTACTGCCCAGTGGGACTAACATTTGACCAAAGAACAGATATGTTAGGAAAAGATATTAAAAAATTTAGAGAATTAGTAAATGCTACACTTAGAAGACATTTTGAAGTAATAAAAAGACTTGTCGACAAGGGAACATATTTCTTTGACTACGGTAACTCATTTATGAAAGCAATTTTTGATTCAGGTGTAAAAGAAATATCTAAAAATGGTGTTGATGATAAAAACGGATTTATTTGGCCATCATATGTTGAAGATATTATGGGACCACTTCTATTTGACTATGGATATGGACCTTTCAGATGGGTTTGTCTTTCAGGAAAACACGAAGACCTTATAGAAACTGATAAGGCTGCTATGAGCTGTATAGACCCTGAAAGAAGATACCAAGATAGAGATAACTATAACTGGATTAGGGATGCAGAAAAAAATAAATTAGTTGTAGGAACTCAAGCTAGAATACTATACCAAGATGCAAAAGGTAGGGTTGCTATTGCACATAAATTTAATGAATTAGTAAGAGAAGGAAAAATCGGACCTGTAATGATGGGTCGTGACCACCATGATGTATCAGGAACTGATTCACCTTTCAGAGAAACATCAAATATTAAAGATGGTTCCAATGTAATGGCAGATATGGCAACACAATGTTTCGCAGGAAACTGTGCCAGAGGAATGAGCCTTGTTGCTCTTCACAATGGCGGTGGTGTTGGAATTGGCAAAGCGATTAACGGAGGATTCGGACTTGTACTAGATGGTTCTGAGCGTGTAGATGAAATAATAGATTTATCTCTAACATGGGATGTTATGAGTGGCGTAGCTAGAAGAAGTTGGGCTAGAAATGAACACGCTATGGAGGTTTCAGTAGAATTTAACGATGAAAAAACAGGAGTTATTACTCTTCCCTATTTAGTTGATGATAAGTTAATTGAAGATGCTGTAAAAAACATTAAATAAGCTTTATTAAAAAATTAAGTCGGGTGCTTATCCGACTTATTTTTTAATTTACATAATATTTTAAAAATTTACAAAAGATTGTTTGTTTTACATAATACTTTTTTTATTTTTAATTTTAATATATACTTTAATAGTATGAAAGGAGGTTTTTTATGAAATACCAAGAAATTGTAAAAGGTATTTTTATAGAAAGGATAAATAGATTTATAGGTAAAGTTATTATAGATGGGAAAGAAGAATTGGTTTATATACCAAACACCGGAAGGTGTGAAGAACTTTTTATTAGAAATGCTCAGTGCTATCTAAGTAAAAATGATTCTCCTAAAAGAAAAACAAAATATACTCTTACATCTATATTGAAAAACGAAATACTTATAAATGTTGATTCCACAGCTCCTAATAACGTTGTTGAAGAAGCAATCAAAGAAAATAAAATAGATTTTGGTTTTGAAGTTAAAAGTTATAAGAGAGAATTTAAATTTGATAAAAGTAGATTTGATTTTTACTTAGAAGGTGAAAATAAAAAAGCCTTTTTGGAAGTAAAGGGTGTAACTCTTGAAAATAATGGACTGGCATCTTTTCCTGATGCACCTACAAAAAGAGGTTTAAAACACATAAAAGAGCTTTCTATGGCTATTGATGAGGGATATGATGCCTATATATTATTTTTAATTCAAATGCATGGTCCCAATGAATTTTTCCCCAATTATAAAAGACATTACGACTTTGCTAAGGAATTAGAAATGGATAACCAAAAGGGAGTAAAGGTTCTAGTTTATGATTCTCTTGTAAGTCCATATGAAATAAAAATTCTTGATAAAATAAACTATAATTTGGACCATATTATTTTAAGACTGGCTGAATTTTCCGATAAAAAAGCTATAGAAAAGATTTATGATGATGGTTCAAAATCTCTTCATGCAATGGGTGTAGACCAATGGCAAGGAAGTTATAAACCTAACCTTTCCAATATGCAAGAACTCTTAAATAAAGAAGAGCTTTTTGTATTAGAAGATAAGGTTCCTGTGGCGACTGCTATTTTACAAACTTATGATTCAGATTATGAAGATATAAGAGGAGAATACCTCTATGGGAAAAAATATTTAAGTATCCATAGGTTTGCTGTAGCTGGAAACCACAGAAATAAAGGCTATGCCAGAAAACTTTTAAATAAAATTGAAGATTTGGCAGTTGAAATGGGGCTTAATGTATTAAGAATTGACACTCACAAGGATAATTATAAAATGCAACATATTTTACGTTCATGTGGCTTTAGATTTGCCGGTGTTATTTATTTTAAAGGTAAGCTGCCCAGAGATTCTTTCGAAAAACCCCTGCGCATAAAATAATTCCATGAACGAAAATAATAAAATAATTTTTAGACTTTGCAAAAAATCAGATAAAGAAAAAATACTAAAAATTTATGATGACGGCTCAAAAGCCTTAAATAAATTGGGAGTGGACCAATGGCAAGGCTCTAAGAAACCTAATCTTGATAATTTAGAAGAACTAATCACAAATAAAAATCTATACGTTCTTGAAAGTGATGATATAATTGCCACAGCCCTTTTAAGAAATTACGATAAAGATTATGATAATATTGATGGCAAATGGGTCTATGAAGGACCATATATAGTTATTCATAGATTTGCTACTAAATCAGAAATTCACCGTAAGGGCTATGGCAAATTTCTTTTTAAAGAGATAGAAAAATTTGCAAAAAATAACAATATAGATATTTTAAGAATTGATACTCATGAAGAAAATCTTCCCATGCTTGGTCTTTTAAAATCTTTAGCTTTTAAATACAGGGGTATTATCTATATAGACGGCAAAGATAAAAGGTTAGCTTTTGAAAAAAAACTAACCTAAACCAAGTACCTCAAAAAAATCGTTGCAAGACCTAGAAATATAAAAAATCCACAGGTATCTGTAAATGTCGTTAAGAAAATGGAAGATGCAACAGCAGGGTCAATATTAAATTTATCAAGTAATAGGGGTATCAAAAATCCTGTTATTCCTGCTATTATCATATTACCAATCATAGATAAAAATAATATTATGGCTAAATATATATTATTAGACCACATCGTAAAAATACCAGCGGTGATTATCCCAATGACAGCCCCTTGCAAAAATCCAAGAATAATTTCTTTCATGATAAGATTAAAATCTTCCTTAAGGGAAACCTCTCCCCTTGCAAGAGAAGTTAATACAATTGATAAGGTCTGACTTCCAGAGTTTCCACCCATACCTGTAACTATAGGCATAGCTACTGATAAAACTACAACTTTTGAAATCGTAGGTTCAAATTGTTTAACAACAGATGAAGCTAAAAATGCTGTTAGTAGGTTTATGATAAGCCACGGCAATCTGGATTTTACAGATTTTACAATTCCTGAATCTAGATCTTCATGTCCCACCCCATGCATAGCAAGCATATCTTCGTTTAACTCATCTTCAATTACAGGGATAATATCTTCTGATGTTATTACCCCTAGGATTGCTTTATTTTGATTTAGAACAGGTAATACTGTCAAATCATATTTAGTAAATAAGTTAGCTGCAATTTCCTGATCATCTCTACCGTACACATAAAAATTCAATTGTTCATATAAATCTTTTAGTAGATCCTCATCATCTGCAGTTAAAATTGTCCTCAAAGTTACATAACCTTTGAGCCTGTGCATATAATCAGTAATAAAAATTTCATCAATTATTTCTGTTTCAGGAGAAATTTGTTTAATTTTATTGAGGGCATCTTGGGCAGTTAAATTTTCTCTTAAAGAGATAAAATTTGTACTCATTATGCCCCCTGCTGTATCTTCGTCAAAGGACAAAATCATCTTCAAGATGTTAGAATCTGATGTCTTCATAATTTTTAAAATTTCTTTACGCCTAACTGTGGGTAAATATCCCAAAAGATCTGCCACATCAGAATTTTTCATATGCGAAAATATTTCTATTAGCTGAAAATCATTAAATGATTTAGATATTCTTACGGCAAATTCCTCGTCACAAACTTCAAAAATTTCTGCCACATTTACATCTTTACATAGCCTTAAAAATTTAAAAAGATTCTCATCGGATAAGTCTTCAAGTTCATCTAAAATATCAACAACATGGTATTGTTCAAATAATCTATTGGCTAGAAACTCATCTCTTCCTTTAATTATCACACCTATCTCTTTTGAAATATTATCCATATTTACCTCACTTATCTCTACAGCCTTCTAGTTCAATCAGAAATCTTGACATCTCATTTTTAATATTATTCCTATAGTAAGGATATATTAAAAAAAGATTTTCCTTGGTTCTTGTCATAGCAACATAAAATAATCGTCTTTCCTCTTCTAATCCTAATGTATCATCAGGCAAAATGTCTATAGCACTCTTAGAAGGAATATTTCCATCTATTAAATCAATCATAAATACATTAGTAAATTCTAATCCTTTTGATGAGTGAATAGTTGAGAGGAATAAATTTATATTTGAATCATTAGGTTTTTTCAATAAAAACTGCAAATGTTTAAGTCTACCAATAAATTCATCAATATCTTTAGCATTTTCACCAATCAAGCTTATATAAAATAGATACTCAGAAATAGAATTCATATTTTCTCCGAGTCTCTTTGCATTTTCCTCTAAATACTTATTATAACCCATTTCATATTGAATGAAAGATATAGCCTTAGATAATTTCATGTTTTTTAATATTTTAAAATCACTGGCAAGTTTAGAAATATTTTTTAAATAATATGGTGGCAAATTAGGATATGCCATTAATTCTTTAAAAATATTATCAGTAACTTTATTTTTTAAATAAGCAATATGCCTTTTTGAAATATAGCCTTCAAGTTTGTAATAAAATTTTTGATAGAGAGCTAAGTTTGATAAGTCATTTGAAAAATTAATAATATCAATTATATCCTTAACTATAAAATGAGAGAAAAACTTATTTTTGTTATCTTTAATATTAAAATCAATATTGTTTCTTTCCAAAAATTCAACAAGACCTATGGCAGATAGATTGTTTCTATATAAAATTGCACAGCTACCTTGCAATTTCGGCAATTTATCCCTAATAAATTCGTACTGATCCAAAGAGTTCTTTAGTTTAATCAGCTCAACTGGATTTTTCCAATCATTATTTGTGCAAATAGCTTTTTTGAAACGGTTCTGATTTTGCCCAATAAATAAATTTGAAATATTAACAATATTTTTTGAAGACCTGAAATTCTCTTCCATATAATAGATTTTTAAATCCTTATAAGTTTCATTTAACTTCAATAATTCATCAGGTTTTGCTCCTCTAAAACCATAAATACTTTGGTCATCATCAGCAACAATAAAAATATTATCTTTAGGCTTAGCCAAAAGTTTTAAAATTAAAAATTGCACATAAGAAGTATCCTGACCCTCATCGAGCTGAATAAAATCAAAATAAGACCTGTACTTATTCTTAAAATAGGCATCATCTTTTAAAATTTTGTAAGTTAAAGTTAGCATATCATCAAAATCAATATAATGATTTTCTTTCTTATAATTTTCATAAGACAGAAAAATCTTTTGAAAATTAGCAGTCTGACAATTAAAATTGTTCTCAAAAGATGAGGGATTAAGAAGCAAATTTTTACAAAGGGAAATTTCATTAGAAGTCATATCCAATAAATCTTCAGTTGGATAAGTATTATTAATTGAAATATAGATATTTTTTAAAACCTGATTTTTCAATGATTTTTTTTCTTCAATAAGCTTATAATTTTTACCACGAACCCTTGCATAATCAAGAAGTATTTTATATGAAAAAGCATGAATAGTTAAAAAATTAGTATTCAAATTAGAAGACATTTTAGAAAATCTCTTTGACATTTCATTAGTTGCTGCCTTAGAAAAAGTTATAGTTAAAATTCTTTTGGCATCTACGCCCGTTTTTATAAGATTTAAAGTTCTGTGTAAAAGTATAGTCGTCTTGCCTGCCCCAGGAACAGCTAAAACAAGTGCCGGTCCATCTCTATGTAAAGTTACTAATTTTTGTTTTTCTGTAAGTTCCAAAAAAATTCCCTCCATAATTAGTCTATACTATTTTTTTAGTTTTTTAAATCTATTTTTTTAAGGTCAAGTGTATTATAATAAAGATAATGGGAGTGATAATATGTTAATGACAAATTTTTTACAAAAAAGGAAATCTGTTAGAGATTTTAAAAATAAGAAAATTCCTGCAGATGTATTGGCTAAAATAAAAGAGAATATGAAAGTAATAGATAATCTAGATGCGATGGCTAAATTTTATCTATTTGAAAACGGTAGCATAATTTATAAAGGACTGGACGGAAAAGCCGGCTATAATGGAGTTATGATTGAAGCGCCCCACTACATAGGTCTTGAATTTAATAAAGACTCTGAAATAAATATTCTAAAAAGTGGATATTTGTTAGAAAAACTAAACACCGAAATTGTTAATTTGGATTTAGACACCTGCTGGATAACTGTTTTTGCAGTAGATGACAATACAAAAAAATCATTATTTGGTGAAAATGGTGCAAATATTGATTATCTAATAGCTATAGGTTACGGTAAAAAGAAAAAATTATTTGATTTAGCTGTTACTCAAGAAAGACTTTCTGTTGAAGAGATAGTATCTAAAGGCAGTTTATCAGAACCTATAACAGCCGAATTTCTTGAAAATAGGGGACTTTTTGACTTGTTCTCCTCAATCAGATATGCACCTAGCCACAAAAATTTCCAACCATGGAGATTTATGATAAAAGATGAATCAGTTTATGCCTATATGGTCAAAAAAGAAGGAGAAGACAAAGCTTCATTAATAGATATGGGAATAATTTTATTCTACTTTGAAGAAATGGCAAAAACAATTGGCATAAGTCACAAATGGAATATTGAATTAGAAGATAAAGGAGAATATCTACAAGTAGGTAATTTTAAATTATAATTCATAAAAAAATAAAATAAATATTTTCATTAAAATAGGGACGCTGACTGAGCAGTCCCTATTTTTATTCCCCATCTTACTTTTTATACTTAATATAGTCTTCTATTATTAGAGGTATCTGAATTACAGTTAAAAATATATAGCAAAGACTATAATTTATATTTTCATATGACATACTATAAGAATCAAAAAAGCTCCCAGTCTTATAACTGAGAGCTTGAAATAGCTAAAATTATTTATTTTCTTCTTTTTCTAAAACTGCTGTTGCCGTTTTTGTGGAAGGTTCAGCTTGAGTTTCTTCTTTAGCTTTTTGAGCTGCAAGCTTTTTTGCTTCCATTTCTTTTTGTTTTCTTTCCTTTTCTCTTTCTTTCATCTTAGCAACTCTGTCCGGATATTCACAGAAAATTGCTCCTGTAGGACATACTGAAACACACTTGCCACAGTTGATACATTTTTCATAGTCAATTCTTGCCAAGTTATCTTCAACATGAATTGCATCTTTAGGGCAGTTCTTTTCACACATCTTACATGATATACATCCAATGTTACAGTTAGCTCTTACAATCTTACCAACATCATTAGACATACACTTAACAACTGTTTTAGATTTATAAGGTACTAATTTAATTATTCCCTTAGGACAAATATTAATACACTTCATACAAGCTACGCACTTTTCCTTGTCTACTTGTGCAACTCCATTTACCATATGTATGGCATCAAATTCACAAACAGATACGCAAGTTCCTCCGCCACAGCACCCAAATGTACAAGCTTTTTGTCCTTTTTGAAAATCTGAAATTAATCTGCAATCAACAAGGTCATGATAATCATATTTATTTTTAGCCTTACCACAAGTTCCTTGACATAAAACACAGGCTACATTTCTTTCAACATTTCCTGCATTTACACCCATTAGTTCTGCAATTTTTTCTGCTGTATCATTACCACCAATAACACATCCATTTACTGGTGCCTTACCACTACATATGGCACTTGCCATACCGTCACATCCTGGAAAACCACATGCACCGCAGTTGGCACCAGGTAGGGCATTTCTTACTGCAATAACCTTAGGGTCTTGTTTTATATAAAATATTTTTGAAGCTACTGAAAGAATTACCCCAAAAAATGATCCTGTAATTCCCAAAAATAAAATAGGATATAAGATTGATTTTAAGTCCATATTCTCCTCCTATACCAATCCGCCAAAACCTGAAAATGCTAAAGCCATTAGGCCTGCACTAACAAGTGCTATAGGAACTCCTTGCAAAGCTTTAGGTACATTACCAATGGCAAGTTTTTCTCTTAAACATGACATAAAAAGTAATGCAAGAGTAAAGCCCACAGAAGCACCAAAACCTGAAAATATTGTTTCTATTAAATTGTATTCTTTTTGAATGTTTAAAACTGCTACACCAAGCACAACACAGTTTGTTGTAATAAGTGGAAGGTAAACCCCCATTGCCGTGTACAGAGCGGGCGATGCCTTTTTTATAAACATTTCAACAAATTGTACTAAAGATGCAATAACAAGAATAAATGCTATTGTCTGTAAGTAAGCAATATTTAAAGGATTTAGTATAAAAATTTGAATCATCCAAGTTAAGGCAGAAGCTAAAACAACTACAAATGTTACTGCAATTCCCATACCAATTGCTGTATCAACTTTTGCAGAAACTCCCAAGAAAGGACATACTCCCAAAAATTGTGCAAATACGTAATTATTAACTAAAATTGTAGATACCAATATTACAAAAATACTCTTTAACATCAATCTGCCCTCCTTGTTAATAAGTTTTTAAAAGCTGCTATAACAAAACCTAAAAGTATGAAGGCTCCAGCAGGAGCAGCTAAAATCCCAATTCCTGGATAGATTTCTTTTGGTATAATTTGAATGTTTAATAAAGATCCATATCCAAAAAATTCACGGACAACACCCATTATTAAAACAGCCAATGTATAACCTACTCCTGTTCCTAAACCATCCACTAATGATGGAATTAATTTGTTCTTATAAGCGAATCCTTCAGCTTCACCTAAAATACAACAGTTTACAACTATTAATGGTAAAAATATACCAAGAGCTAAATAAATTGGGGTTGCATAGGCTTGCAAGATCATTTGAACTAATGTAACGAAAGTTGCAATAACAACTATAAAACAAGGTATTCTAATTTTATCTGGTATAACATTTCTTAATGCTGAAACAACTCCATTTGACATAATAAGTACAAAGGTTACTGCAATTCCCATTGAAACAGAATTTACAACATTGTTTGTAATTGCAAGAACTGAACAAAGACCTATCAATTGAATAAAAGTCGGATTGTTTTTGAGCATGGCATCTGTAAATACTTTACTTAATTTCAACTTCTCCACCTACTTTCCTTCTTTTAAATACTTATTATAAACATCTATAACTGCATTATCCCCTGCAAGGACTCCCTTAGAAGTTACTGTTGCACCAGTAAGCCATGGAATTTGATTTTCCTTATCTGGGTTTGGTGATAATTCCACAGGACCCGCAGCAGATTTTCCTTCATAAAGCGGATAATACTCTTCAGTCGTTATTCTCGTACCGAAACCAGAGGTTTCTTGATTTGAAATATTTCTAAAACCAGCAATTTTATCACCATCTAATAAAATTCCTATAGCATTTATCATATCTCCACCGAAACCTGTTGCCTTAAAGTTGATGCCATAACCAACAACTTTGCCATCTTTTTGGGCTATAAAAATTTTATCAATTGCTTTGTTTTCTTCTTTTATTTTATTAAGTTTATCTTGGTCATATTCTTTGAAATCATCTGCTGCATCTCCAAATATTGATTCATAACTTGCAAGAGCTTTTTCAAGTTCTGCTTGAGCAATAATTGGGGCCGTAAACCCATTTGCTACTGACAAAAGACCGGCGGAAAATACACAGAAAAATAAAAGAATTAATCCAAATTTAATATGCTCTTTCATTTATTTGACCTCCCCGTAAGCTTGGGTTCTTGTAAATTTATCAATGACAGGTGTGCAAATATTCATAAGACATATTGCATATGAAACACCTTCAGGAAGAGATGCTTTAACTCTTATTATGGCTGTTAAAAATCCACAACCGATAGCAAAAATTATTCTGCCCTTTTTAGTAATTGGATTTGTAGCATAATCTGTTGCCATAAAGCAAGCTCCCAAGATTAATCCTCCTGCCAAAATTTCATAAGGTATAACATCAATAGGTATTCCCAAAATAACAAGGGTAATGGCACATACTCCAATATAAATTACAGGAATTTGAACTGAAACAACCTTTCTTATAACTAGATATAAAAATCCAAGTAAAAGTAATATTGAAGATGTTTCTCCTATAACTCCACCAATATTACCTATAGCCATATTAAAAAGTGATGGCAATTTTTCATAAGCTCCTGAACCTATTAATTTTAATGGAGTTGCAGCACTTACCATATCAACTTGACTTAAAGAGCTAACTCCATTTTTAACCATCTCAGGGCTAAGATAATCAGTCATACGTTTTGTCCAAGAAGCCATAAGCACAAGTCTTCCCGCCAAAGCTGGATTCATAAAGTTAAATCCTATACCACCGAAACATTCTTTTACTATTAAAATTGCAAATATATCTCCAAAAATAAGTTCAAATACTGGCATTGTAATAGGTACATTGAAAGCAATCAATATTCCTGTAACAACGGCAGATAAATCACCTATTTGAATGGGTTTTTTAAGTAATTTTTGAGTGACATATTCAGTAAGAACACAAGCTAAAGATGACACACATATTAAAAATAAAGACCTCATACCGAAGAAATAAACTGAGCCAATAATTGCTGGTACAAGTGCAATTATCACATCTAGCATAATCTTTCTAACGGTATCATTAGACCTAATATGTGGTGCCAGTGAAACAAAATATTCGGAACCAGTCACTTCTTTTTTTAAATTATTTTCCATTTGCTCCTCCTATTTCCTCTTTGCTCTTTGAGCCATCTTTAATTCACGCTTAGCAAGCTTTGTTGATGCTGATAAGTGTCTTTTTGCAGGACATACAAAAGAGCATATTCCACACTCCATACATTGATCTGCATGAAGTTCTTCACAAATATCTAGTCTGCCACGTAAAATTGCTGCATTTATATCTGTTGGGTTGATATTAGCTGGGCAATGATCAACACATCTTGAGCATCTGATACATGGACTTTCTTCAATAGAATTTTCTTCCTTGTCTGTAAAAACTAAGATACCGGAAGTAGTTTTGGTAATGGGAGAATTCAAATTAAAGACAGACTTACCAGTCATTGGTCCGCCACAAATAATTTCTTTATAATCTTCAACAACTCCACCACAGAAATCTAAAATTTCTCCTACTGGAGTTCCTATTTTTACTAATATATTTTTGGGTTCTTTAATACCTGAACCACTAACAGTTATGACACGTTCATAGGTTGGCTTACCTTTAACCATTGCTTCAGAAAATGCAAGTGTTGTTCCAACGTTTGTTAAAAACAAACCAACATCATTTGTAACCCCATTTTGTGGTACAATTCTACCAATTACCGCTTCAGATAATCTCTTAGAATCACCTTGAGGGTATTTGGTTTGACATCCTACAACTTTCAAGTGAGACCAGTTTGGATGTTTTGAAATAACTTCTTCCATTTTTGCTATGGCATCTGGTTTATTTTCTTCAATCGCCATATATGAAACCTTTTGATTATAAAAGAAAGAAAATATATCTAAACCTTCTAATATTTCTTCAGTTCTTTCTAACATAATCCTATGGTCGCATGTTAAAAATGGCTCACATTCAGCCCCATTTATTATACATTCATCTAATGGAGGATTTTCACCTTTCAGCTTAGCATGAAGAGGAAAACCAGCTCCTCCCATTCCTACGATTCCCATATCCTTCACAAAAGGAATTAAATCATCAACAGGATGTTCTCTGTAATCTAAAAATGGTTTGAATTCAACTTGTTCTCCAAGACCATCATTTTTAATGATTACACAGTCACAATACCTTGCATCAGCTGTGTACATTTTTTCAATACCAATTACCTCTCCTGAAACACTGGCATGAACAGCAGCTGAAATAAAAGCATCAGATTTTCCCACAATTTGACCAACTTTAACCTTATCGCCCTTTTTTACAGTAGGTGTATTTGGGGCACCTATATGCTGAGACATAGGTATGTAAACAATTTCAGGATCCGGCATCCTCTCAATTGCAATTTTCTCAGTTAAAGTTTTGTGTTCGTCCATATGAACTCCGCCAATAGAAAACGTGAGATTTCTTGAACTCATAAAACTTCACCCCTTATTTAACAAATAAATAATAGCTATTTAATAATAACTTTGATTTCATTATAGCACTAATTTTTCATTATGTATATGTAAAATAATAAAAATATCACTTTATAAACCCCTAAGTGTTCTAATTTATAGTCTTTATCATAAATAAGAACAAAAAATTTTTTTAATTTATCTATTAGAAAAAATAAATACATGGTTAAAATCCCCTATTTTTTTATATTTTTTTAAATACTAATTGATAGAAAATAATTTTGTTGAAATCGTTTTTTGAAAATTTCAATCAATTAAAAAATCCAAAATAAATTAATTTTGGATTTTCTATATAATAATTATTCAATTATTGACTTAATTTTTTGATATATTAAATCTATTGCCACATCATTATAGCCGCCTTCAGGAATTATTATATCGGCATATTTTTTTGATGGCTCAATAAATTGTAGGTGGGCTGGCCTAACAGTTTTCATATATTGATAAATAACAGAATCCAAAGACCTTCCCCTTTCCTTTATATCCCTCAAAATTCTTCTGATTATTCTGACGTCTGAATCTGTATCAACAAAAACTTTTATATCTAAGAGATTTCTTATTTCTTCCTCTGATAAGATGAGTATTCCTTCTAAGATTACAACTTCCTTAGCCTCAACTAAAAGTGTCTCTTTTTTTCTGTTATGAAGTCCAAAATCATATAGTGGTTTTTCTATACTCTTTCCAGATTTCAAATCTTTTAGATGCTCAATCAAAAGTTTGTTATCAAAAGCAAAAGGATGGTCATAGTTTGTTTTTACTCTTTCTTCAAAGGAAATATTAGATTGGTCTTTGTAATATGAATCTTCTTCTATTACTGCTACATTTTCTTCCTTTATAAGTTCGACAAGTTTTTTTGTTACAGTTGATTTTCCACTTCCAGTGCCGCCTGAAATTCCAATCAATAATGTTTTATTCTTCATCTGCTCGTCTCCTAATTAAATATCCTTTTTTTAGAGGATATTGAGATTTTATCTTAAAAATTTGTTTAGCTTTATTTGCTACATCTATTTCATTATCCTTATCATCAGTCATATAATCAAGCTTTAATTTAAAATCTTTAATGCCTGGTCCAAAAATTTCTACATCTGTACCCTTAAATACCCTAGACCTTTCTTCGACTGTGGCAATCTTAGAATTTTCATCATAATCTAGAACTATACCTATAAAATCATATTCTCTAATATATGAATTTGTTTCATAAACTTGAGAATTTTCATTTGCCTTATTATAGAAAAATCCAGTTGTAAAATCTCTATGAGAAACTTTTTTTATTTCTTCTAAAAGGTAAGGGTCAAACTTATAATTTTCAGGGTCTTCATAGTATTTATCTATAGCCATCCTATATGATCTTACTACTGTTGCAAGATAATATTCACTTTTAACCCTACCCTCAATTTTTAGAGATTTAATTCCAGCTTCAATAAGATCTGGTATATGTTCAATCATGCAGAGATCTTTTGAATTCATGATAAAAGTTCCTTCGTCATGCTCTTCCAATTGGAAATATTCTCCAGGTCTTTTTTCTTCCATTAAATAATATTTATAACGACAGGGCTGAGCACAATCTCCCATATTTGCATCACGACCTGTCATATAATTTGATAATAAACATCTTCCAGAATATGACATACACATAGCACCATGGGCAAATGTTTCAATATCAATCTTATTTGCGCACTCACCTATTATCTCTTTAATCTCTTTTAAAGAAAGCTCTCTTGCAAGCACAACTCTTTGAGCTCCCATTTTTTGCCAGAAACTTACTGTTGAAGAATTTGTAACTGAACCTTGAGTAGAGATATGAATAGGAAGCTTTGGTGCTGCCTCGTGAATTCTCATAAACATTCCTGGATCTGCTACTATAAGGGCATCAACGCCAATTTTTTCCAAATCTTTTACATATTCTTCTAAACCAACTATATCTTTGTTGTGTGGGATTATGTTTAAAGTAACATGGATTTTTTTCCCTCTTTCATGGGCAAAATCAGCACCCTCTTTTATTTTATCAAGAGTGAAGTTTTTTGATGCTTTTCTTAACCCAAAACTCTCTCCACCAAGATAAACAGCATCTGCCCCATATTCTATAGCTGTCTTTAATTTATTTATATCACCCGCCGGTGCTAAAAGTTCTATTTTATCCATTAGCTCTCCTAACTAAAAGTAATCCATCACCAATCGGAACAATTGATGATATAAACTCATCATTTTTTTCTATTTTTTCTAAAAATTCTCTTAAGCGTCTGACTATTGTAATTTTTCTTCTTATTACCAAATCATCATTTGCAATCATACCTTTAAATAATACATTATCGCATATTATTAAACCATCCTTATTAAGATGATTTATGGCTTCTGCAAAATAATTTTCATATTGACCCTTTGCAGCATCTATAAATATTAAATCAAATGAATCTCTGGTCTTATTCAAAAAGACATAGGCATCTTCTAAAAAAACTTTTATCTTATCTTCTAAAGAAAAATCTTTAATATTTTCCATAGCAATTTTATACATTTCTTCTTTTATTTCTACACTAATATATTTTTCGATAAATGGTGAAGATTTTGTAAAAGAAATTGCAGAATATCCAATAGCTGTTCCAAGTTCTAAAACACTTTTAGGTTTTTTTGTAGAAACCAAAAATTTTATCAACGATTCTGTTTCTTCTTCCACTATAGGTACATGGTTGTCTTTTGCATATTCTCTTAATTTTTTTAGTTTTTCATCTTTGTCAACTATAAGTGACCTTATATAATTTTCAATATAATCATAATTTACATTTGTCATTTTATCACCATTTTATTTAGCATTAATCTATGCATTATGAAAAATTTATAAAGCTTAAGCCCTAAAGATAAGTTTTTTTAAGGACAAGACCTTTAAAAAAAGGAATCTAATGATTCCTTAAACTTCCATAATTATTGGCAATATCATAGGATTTCTTTTTGTAGCCTGGAATATAAAAGATTTTAGTTCTTCTCTTATTTCAGTTTTTAAAGTAGTCCAATCTTTTAACTGTTTCTTTGTTGAGCTATCTAAAACTTTTTTAACTACAGACTTTGAATCCTCGATTAGATCACCTGATTCTCTAACATAAACGAAACCTCTTGAAATAATATCAGGTCCTGAAATTATTTCTCCGCTGCTTGATATAGATACAACTACAATTACAAGTCCATCTTCAGCCAAGTGTTTTCTATCTCTTAGAACAATATTTCCTACATCGCCTATGCCTAAACCATCGACTAAGACATTACCACTTGGAACATCACCAACTAATTTTGCTCCATCTTGACCTATTTCTAAACAGTTACCATTTTCCATAATAAAAATATTCTCAGGTTTTATCCCCATCTGTTCAGCTATTTCAGAGTGCTTCATTTGATGTCTTACTTCCCCGTGGGCAGGTATAAAATATTTAGGATTAACTAAATTTAAAATAAGTTTTAGTTCTTCTTGGCAAGCATGGCCTGAAACGTGAATTTCTGAAAGTGTTTCATAAATAACTTCAGCTCCGCTTTCAAGAAGCCTATTTATAACTTTTGACACATCGGTTTCATTTCCAGGAATTGGATTAGCTGAAAGAATGATCGCATCATTTGGTGTGAGTCTAATCTTTCTATGTTCACCATAGGCAATTCTTGTCAAGGCACTCATGGGTTCGCCTTGAGAACCTGTAGTTATAAGGACAAGTTCTGAATCATCATACTTACTCATATCTCTAATATCTACAAGAGTTCCCTTTTTAACCTTCAACTGGCCAAGCCTAACGGCAGTTTCTGTAACATTAACCATTGACCTACCGGAAAGTACAACTCTTCTTCCATATTTTTCAGCAGAATTAATTATTTGTTGGACTCTGTGGACATTTGATGCAAAAGTTGCAATTATAATCCTATTTTCTGTTAATTGCATGAATAGACGGTTGAAAGTTTCTCCAACTTTTGATTCACTCATTGTGTAACCTTCACGCAAAACATTAGTAGATTCCCCAATCATAGCTACAACACCTTTTCTACCAATTTCAGAAATTCTCGCCAAATCTATGGGCTTTCCTGAAATAGGTGTCATATCTATTTTAAAATCTCCACTGTGATATACATAACCAAGAGGTGTCTTTATGGCAAGGGCTGTAGAATCAGGAATTGAGTGATTAACTCTTATCCATTCGACTTCCATTTTCCCAAGTTTAACAGTATCGCCTGCATTAACTACATGCAATCTTTTTTTAGATAAATTGTGTTCTTTATATTTATTTTCTAACAATCCAATTGTAAGAGGCGTTCCATATATATCCATATCTAACTTTTTGACAACATAAGGAATAGCTCCAATATGATCTTCATGACCATGTGTCAAAACAAGTCCTCTTATTCTATTTTTATTTTCTACAAGATAAGTTACATCAGGAATAACCACATCTATTCCTAACATCTCATCTTCAGGAAAGGTCATACCGCAATCGACAATAATAATATCATCTCTGTACTCAATTACAGTCATATTCTTTCCTATTTCATGTAATCCCCCTAAAGGAATTATCTTTAGCTTATTGCTGTTTTTCATCTACATCTCCTAATTTCTTTTGGCAGTCTTCGCAATAACCTATAAATTTAAGAGAGTGATCTATGATTTTAAATTTGTATTTTGTTGTAATTTCATTTTCAATTGCTTCTAATTTATCAACATTAACTTCAGTAATTTTTCCACAATTCAAACAAATAAGATGATGGTGCCTATGACCGGTTGATGAAAGTCTTAATTCATACCTTACAATATTATCCTCAAAGGTAATTTGGTCAAGTATTCCTAATTTATGAAATAATTGTAAAGTCCTATATACTGTAGCAATACCAATTTCAGGATTATCTTTTGATATGAATTTATAAACTTCTTCTGTTGTTAAGTGATCCTTAACATGGTCTACAAAAACTTTAAAAACTGTATCCCTTTGCCATGTGTACTTATAACCGTGTTCTTTTAAAATATCCTTAACCTTAAGTGCATTTAATTCCATACTATCACCTATTGTAAATTCTCGTTCAAAAGTTCTTCATAAACTTTTGATGCCTCTTCTAATTCTTCATCATCTATACCCTTAAGAGCTTCTTCTCCATTTTTATCAGTAAAAACTTTTAAAATATAGGTATAAGAATCTTCATCTTCAGCAGGGTGCATGGCAACATATGAGGTATTATCAATCGAAAATTTCGCATCAATAATAAATTCACAAGCTCTGCCTTTTTCATCATAAAATACTGTTTTTTCCATCATTACCCCCATCTGAAGAATCCATATACGTTTTAAGAATAAAAGCTGCCGCTATCTTATCAACATATTTTTTTCGATTTTCTCTTCTCACTGAAGCTTCCATTAATACATCCTTAGCCATAAGTGTCGTCATTCTTTCATCAACATAAACAAGTTCTAACCTGAATTTATTTTTTAATTTTTCTGAAAATTTTTGAACCATCTGACAAGTAGGACCGAGAGTATTATTCATATTTTTTGGAAGACCTACCACTATTTTCTTAACATCATATTTTTCAATTAAATCATGAATCTTGTCATACGCTTCTTTATTCGATGTTCTTTCAATAGTTTCTAAAGGTGTTGCTATAGTAAAAGTTTCATCACTAATCGCTACCCCTATCCACTTTTCTCCAACATCTAAGCCTAAAACTCTATTCATTAGATCACAACCTTATAGGTACATATTAAATATGTAAATATGAGATGGCAAAACCATCTCATATCCTTTCTAAATAAACTTTTAACATTTCTTTTAAAAGCTCATCACGCTCAATATCTTGAATTATGGACCTTGCATTGTCATGGCTGGTTATATATGTGGGATCACCAGACAATATATATCCAATAATCTGATCAACTGGGTTATAGCCTTTTTCTTCCAAAGCATTAAAAACTGTCTTTAAAACTTCCTTAATTCTTGACCTTTCCAATTTTTGCTTTTCAAATACTTGAGTATTCGTATCCTTTTGATCCATAACTACCTCCAAGTAAATTATATCATAAATAAATTATAATTGTATACTAAATTAGACCTTCTAAAGTTTTTAAGGCTTCAGAAACCTTTCCTAAATCACGACCACCGGCTGTAGCCATATCGGCTCTACCGCCTCCGCCGCCTCCGCAAACTTTAGATACTTCTTTTATAATCTTACCCGCAGAATAACCATTAGAAACTAAATCTTTTGAAAGTGCACAAACAAAATTTAGTTTTCCGTCATTTTCAGTTGCTAATAAAACTACAACAGAATTTAACTTGTTTCTAACCATATCCGCTATATCTCTTAAAGAATTAACATCTTTATCTTTAAATTTATGTGTTAGATAATTAATTCCATTCTTTTCTTTAACTTCATCCAAAATATTAGAAAGTTCATCCTTATCTGAAGAATGTTTTAAACTATCAATGGCTTTGTTAAGTTTTTTGATTTCATTTAAGCTAGAGCTTATTTTTTGTAAAATATCAGTCTTATTAGCCTTTAATTCATGTGCTATTTCATCTCTCAAATTAAGAGTGTCATTAAGCATTTTATAAACAGCAGGACCAGTAACACCTTCAATTCTTCTTACACCACTAGAAACACCACTTTCTGATAAAATCTTAAACATAGAAATTTCAGAAGTGTTTCTAACATGAGTTCCACCACATAGTTCTATTGAATAATCTCCCATGGAAAGAACTCTAACTATATCTCCATATTTTTCTTCAAAAAGCCCAACAGCACCAAGTTCTTGTGCGTGTTTTGGATTAGTAACTGTAGTTGTTACGCTGAGAGCTTCAAATATTTTTTGGTTGACCCTCTCTTCAACTTTTTTTATTTCTTCTTGGCTCATAGCTTGATAATGAGTAAAGTCAAAGCGTAGTCTATCAGCTTCAACAAGAGATCCTGCTTGATTAACATGATCACCTAAAATTTCCTTCAAAGCTTTGTGAAGAAGATGTGTTACAGAGTGATTTCTTCTAATATTATTTCTTCTTACAACATCAATTTCTGCAAAGCATGGACCCTTAGTAACTTCTCCATCTAAAACTTCAACAATATGAAGGTGCAAGCCTTCTCTTGTTTTTTTAGTATCGATTACCCTACACTTGAAATCATCGCCATCAATATAACCGGTATCACCGACTTGACCGCCACCTTCTCCATAGAAAGGAGTTTTATCTAAAATCAAAACTGCCTTTTCTTCTGGTCCAATATTTTGAACTTCAGTATAATCTTTAAAAATTCCAATAATATTTGCTTGACACTTATCTTCTTCATATCCAACAAATTCATTTTTAAATTTTGTAAAAACACTTTCGTCTGTATGGGAATCCCAACCAATATTAGTATCTTTATGGGCATTTCTAGCTCTTTTCTTTTGTTTATCCATGTAGTCGTTGAAACCATCCATGTCCATTTCAAAGCCCTTTTCAGTTAATATTTCTTTAGTTAAATCTGGTGGAAAACCATAAGTGTCATAAAGTTTAAAGGAATCTTCTCCGCTTAAAATCTTTTCATTTGAAGATTTTAATTTTTCGATATATGAATCTAAAATGTTCATACCAGATTCAATGGTCATTTGGAATTTTTCTTCTTCACCCTTTATTACATCTTTAATTCTTTGGCTATTTTCTACAAGTTCTTTATAATTTTCTCCCCAAGATTTAATAATGAAATCACAAAGTTCATATAGGAAAGTTTTTTTAATTCCTAAAAGCCTACCGTGACGAGCAGCTCTTCTGATAAGACGACGTAAAACATATCCTCTTCCTTCATTAGATGGTCTTACAGTATCACCAACTAAAAAAGTTATAGCCCTTATATGGTCTGTTATAACCCTTGTGGAAACATCAAGTTTTTTATCAGTTCCATATTTATAGCCTGAAATCTTTTCGATTTCATTGATAATTTCAGTTATTGCGTCAATTTCAAAAATATTATTAGTCCCTTGTAAAACTGTAGCAATTCTTTCAAGACCCATACCTGTATCAATATTAGGGTGAGAAAGCGGAGTATAATTTCCCTTTTCATCCTTATCAAATTGAGTGAAAACAAGATTCCATACTTCTATAAATCTGTCGCCTTCACCACCAGGTCTTTCATCAATAGAGCCGTACTTAAGTCCTCTATCGACATAAATTTCAGTACAAGGACCAGACGGACCGACTTCAAGTTCCCAAAAATTATCTTCCTTACCTAAGCGAATAATTCTATCTTCAGCAATACCTATATCATTTTTCCAAATATTAAAAGCTTCATCATCATCTTTATATACAGTAACCCATAAATCATCTTTGTTAATTTCTAAATTTACTGTTAAAAATTCATAAGCCCAAGGAATTACTTCTTTTTTAAAATAATCTCCAAAGGAAAAGTTGCCGAGCATTTCAAAAAAAGTTGCATGTCGGTCCGTTTTTCCAACATTATCAATATCCCCAGTCCTAATACACTTTTGGCAAGTGGTTACTCTTTTACCAGGAGGAGTGGCTTCTCCTGTAAAAAATTTCTTCATTGGCGCCATACCCGCACCAATTAATAAAAGTGATTTATCATTCTTAGGAATTAATGAAAAGCTAGGAAGGACTTTATGTCCCTTCTTTTCAAAAAAACTAAGGAATTCTTTTCTAATTTCATGTAAGCCCAAATTTTTCATTCCACACCTCATCTAAAAAACTCCTCTAAAGAGTAGCAAACAATAATTATAAATAATTATAAAGTTTTTGAAAAAAAAAGTCAATTTAAAGGATTAAATCCCTAAAAATATGATATTATTTATACAAAAAAATATCAGCCACATCCTATAAGGATGGACTGATAGGCAAAACTTTTCACACCAGCATGTAAAGCTAAATAAAAAGCTTGCGTATTTATGTTTTTATTTAACTATCAAAGATGGGAATTTAATATAACCTTTTAATGCTTGACTTCTCTTATGTGTCTATTCTTATGTAAATAATCACCCTATTTTTCATTATTTCTATATTTATGCTTATTATTCTACACTCATTTTATATAATTCACTATACTCCTCAGAATTTTTTATCAGCTCATTATGAGTTCCAACTCCACTAATCACACCATCTTTTAAAATAACAATCTTATCTGCCTTATCTACATAAAGGATAAGTCATTATCACAATAACAGTGCGATACTAATCAAATCTTCCAAGAAACATAAACTCTCCAGTGAAGAAAGACAGTAACATCAGATTTTTCAAGTAGAAAGATCTATATAGAACATATAAATCGCTATTTAAAAAATTTTACATTTTATTTTCTCGCTATAGAAGTAGACAAAGAGGGTTTGCTTTGCGTATTTCTTTAATTTGTAGTATTTATAATCTCCAACATTACGCCATGAAACAGAGTTCTTATAATTTTATCCCATATTTTTACTTTTTATGATACATAATAATATTTTCAAAACTAAGTAAACTCAATTTTTCAAGGTCTCCAAATGACCGCTTTTATTTTCTCTAAATACGCTAGATCTCAAGAATGGAATTGATATAAGGAGTAGTATAATCGTTTGAACAGCTAATCCTTTATATCCAAAAGCAATGACAAATAACCCCCATGCAGACATCACAGTATGCAAACCATGAATCAATACCATACACCATATACTGTGTGATTTTTCATAAAAATATGCAAACCAGATTGCATAAAATATTTCTGTTATGATTCTAAGCGTACATACAAATAGAAAATAGAATTCGAATGTATATCCGAAAGATTTGATAATCTCCGGCATCACCATAAAATACTCATTATTAAAATGCCATATTGCCCAAATGACTCCAAGTAAAACCACTCCACCTATTTTCCCAAATTTCTTTTGTAATCTTGGTTGCAAAAAAAATCTCCAACCATACTCTTCCCCAAATAATGTACAAAAACCAAAAATCGGCATCAATATATATACAAATCCAGGTCTAGAAATGGAACTGTCCTCTGTCAATGTTTTTAATAGCACATCAACACTAATATATTTACCTTGATAGTAGACGGTCTTGAAAAGGTCCGTATAAGAATAAAGTAAGTAAGCACTCAAAAATGTAACCGTAGATACAATCAATATTAAAATCATATAAAGAAACAACCATTTTAATGTTTTTTTGAAATTTCCTCCTCGTAACCCCCATTTTTCAGCAACTTTTTTATTCTCATTAAATAATAGCATTAAAAAAATGACTACTGAAAGATCAATAAATAGCTCTGCATAGACACTATAGATGATTCCCAAACAAACTAAACCGATTATAATAGCACCACAGATTATGTAGAAATGAAAACTACTTTGTGGATAATTTTTATATTTTAGTTTAATTGTAATCATAGCCGCCATAGCTGGAGTCAGAGTCTGAGTAGGATTAATTTGAAAATATTGCCCCATGAGTTTAAAATATGCTGCTGCACAAGTCAAAAGAAGTACCATAATAGATAGTATCATAAGAAAAAGCACTACATCATCAATTTCTTGAACACTCCTCATAAAAATTTGACAAAACTTGCTACACTGATCTGTATCAGGATTTTCTTCAGGTGTTACTATAAGGTAATTCGATGTATCTTGAATGCATTGATCTTGAACAAAATTATTTTCCTCACCAACATCTTCATTCAAATATAATTTTTTATCCATATCCTATCCTTTGTATATTTTCTAAATACCATCAAAAACGTTTTATCCATCCCTATATAAATAATAATTCGAAGCAGAATTATCACTTATTTTAATCCCAAGTTATTCAAAATAATAATTCTAAAAAATCTATTTAACATCTAATTTGTACACCATTTCCATTTCTTAAATGACAAGATCCTACTGGGTGATCTTTTGTTGGTGTTGGACAATCATCTGAACATTTTCCTTTAGTTCAATTGTTTGTACAATTTTTTTCACTAATACATACCACACAACTACCACTTGGACAAACAAGTAAAGAAAGTGTTACTGTTGTAGTTGTTGTGCCCATAGTCTCATCCCCTGTGTCACTTGTAACCTTCATATCAAGATCAAAATCTTCATATTTCCCCATGACTTCCTCATTTTTAATTTTTCTGCTCCGAAATTATTATTTTCACCTTTTTATCTCTTTGTATGCAATCATACAAAGTATGTTTTAGTATACCATCTGTAATGTCTATCCATTTTATTACTAAATAAGTCATCCTCTATAGCAGATAATTTCAAAACTCCTGCTTTTTTACGTAAAACATCTTTATTCAATCGTAAAAGTAATAAATTATCACTCTCATTTTATTCACTAAATATCTTTCCTTTTTAATTTAACTTCTTCTCAGTAAATACATCTGTTTTCAAAAAAAATATGGCTATAAATGTAAAAACTATGAAAGATACTCCTAAATCCATCCAATCTCCGGAATACAAATCTTGAATTCCACCCTGCTTCACAGCCACAATGCCCGCAATTGCATTATTTATAGAATGAAATGATACAACACACCATAGACTACCTGATTTTTCATAAAAATATGCAAAAACAATACTTAGAAAAATACAACCTGTAATTTGGTGTGTAACAGCATAAAAGAAATTTTCCGGTGTGGAATAATAAAATAAAACCAGTGGTAAATGCCATATTCCCCATATCACTCCAAGAAGTATCACACCTTTTATTTTACCAAACTTTTTCTGCAAACGAGGCTGAAGAAAAAAACGCCAACCGTACTCTTCACCAAAAAAGAAAGGTACATACAAAAAAACCATCGGTATCACAAGTATTTCTGCCAACCAAAATTTATAGTCAAGTATATACAACACAAAGTCTATATTTCCGCACAAAATTCCCACAACTATCATGATTATATTTTTCAGAACAATGAAATAACATGTATATTGTATTATTTTCTTGAAATTAAAATCGGAAAGTTTCCACAATTTCATTAACTCTTTATTTTCTTCCATCTTGTTTTCTTTGTATATGAAAAAAATCAAAAAGAAATTTGTTAGCCCTACTATGATTGGAAAAATATTTCCAATAAGTGATTCTCCATTGAAAAGCCACCCGACAATACCTAAATCAGAAGGTAAATCAATTCCCATAAAAATCGATATTACCACATACAGAAAAATTAAAAATGCTGTTACTTGATAAAAATCAAATATTTTTTTAGGGTATACTTTTGTTTTGTCCCACTTAACAGTAAGAATAACGGATAAAGCCGGTATCAACATCATAACATAACCTGCCATCCGTATATTTGAACCTGTATAATATCCATATGCTATAGCAATTCCTATAATCAGAGTTAAAATAAAAACTACCGTCAAAAAACGACATATATCTCTACCATCTGCTGAAAATTCAATTTTATCTTCCATAATTTTTTCACCTGTAACTTTCATATCTAGATCAAAATCTTCATATTTATTCATAATTTCCTCCTTATTATTCGCTCTGCTCCGAATTTATTATTTTCAACTTTTTATCCCTTTGTATGCAATCATACAAAGTGTGTCTTAATATTCCATATGTGTATGATTCAAATTCTCTTGTGCCATTCAATCTGTTACAGCACATATGAATTAAACTTAACCTAATATCGCTTATATCATTTGTTAAATTTCTCTTACTCGAAAGCTCGGACATCGCACTATCAACTATGCTACTTCTTTGAACACTTTCTAAAATGCCATCAAGAATTTTCATATATTCTTTCCTTTTCACTTTGTATTCTTTTCGATAACTATTCTTATTTGTTACTTTATCAAGAAGTTCATACATTTCATTTTTATCTTTGACTAACTGTCCTAAAAAATAGGATACTACTAAAAAATATACTTTTTTAACTACTTTAGAATCAGTCATGTCATTATTAGCTATAGTTCTAATTACAAACTCACTATTTTCAAAAAATATATTTTCAATAAATTCTATTAAATCTGCTCCACCATATCTATTATTCTCTCTATGATATTCATTAATTGTATAAGTTCTTAAAATATCAATATTCTTAACTTTTGAAAGCCAGTCTTTTACATATGAGAATTTATCAAATGCTTGCTTTGCATTTTTATACTTAATTCTTAACCTGATATGTCTACCTGTTTCATCAAAATATCTAATAAAAAAGAATTTATCAATAAATAGTTTTCTTTTTTCATTCTCTAACATGATTGAAAAATCGTTCTCCATTTCTTCTGGAGTATATATTTTTAAATATACCCAACCATCTTCAAATGGTGCTAGTATCCTATTTTTATTTTGAATACCTATATTTTCTTTAAGGGTAATTTGTTCAATCTTATCTTTATTTTTATAATTTTTTTCTGTACTATAAAATGAAAATATACATTCTAATGCGTAAGAATTTCCATATATATCTCTAGCAATTTTATTATTAAACAGATCAGCCTCTATAGCAGATAATTCCAAAATTCTTGTTTTTTTATATTCCTTATAAAGGATTTCCATAGTAATATCTTTATTTGCTTTTAAGAGTAATAGATTATCATTTTTACACATATAAAAATATTCTGGTAAATTATAGCGTTTAGAAAATTGTTTAAAACTATTTACAAAATCCATGTAACTTATTTCATCTGATAGATTTTCTCTAAATAACCATTTTTCAGATGAGATTTTTATATCTTCAACAAATATTTCAGGAGTATATGTATATTTATTCATTGATAAAAGTGCCAATCTATTTACAATTCCTAACTCATTTTCATCATTTGATATATCTTTAATTAAATTAAATAACTTACTATTTATCTGTGGATTAAGCATTTTATCCGTTATCATTTTGCATAATTTGTTTTTTGAAATAGATTTAAGATACATTCTATTGTTTTCTGTCATTCCGCATACTAAATCAGCCAGAAGTATATACTCTGAGTTGTTATTGAAGGGCATACTAAGTGCTAAAGTATAAGGGTAATTTCTTTGACTATTTAAAAGATTTGTGAATCTTCCCTTACTTGGTATTTCTATTAAATCTACATATAAATAATCATCACCTTTTGCATATTCATATATTTTATTATATTTCTTAAATTTATCTTCTTTAAAAACTCCAGAAAAACGTTGGAAAGATTTCCCTGCTTCATTAGCACCAAAATTCGCACCTATTTTCATTTTAATTTCATAATCTTTATAAATCATTATGTTCATATCAAAAGATTTCGAAAAGTTAGCTTGTTCATTTAATACAAGATTTTTAAAATCATCTTTATAAAGATAAACTCTTTTTTCTCCATTAAATAAAGCTTCTTGCACTTTATTATCTACTATATTTGTTATTTTTGTGTCTTGAGAACTTGGATTGTATTGATTTTCTAAATAGTATGACAACCCGTTAAAACCAGCAGGATCTAAAAGTTGAATAAGTGGAACTTCTACACCTGTCCCATATTCTTCTTGAAATCTATTCTTAAAATCTTTAAGTGACGAAAATGTTCTTGATTCTACACTAAAACTTCTAATTACTTCGACAAAATTTTCCAGTTTGTTTTTTATTGAAATAGGAAGTTCACAACTTTTCAAATTCATACCAGTATTCACATTTAAATATAATTCATTCTTATAAATTTTCTTCATAATATTAGTTATTTTTTTAAGAAAATTTATCCCTCCCCCAAACTTTTCATAGTTTTTAATTTCATTGATAATTTCTAATAATTTAGCTTGCAATTCTTCGTTTAAATTATTTTTTTTCAAAACTGAAAGTATATATAAAATAGGATTTTCACAATACGCTGGAATCCTAAGCTCTGTAAGTATTCCTTTTCAATTAATAGATTTATTGTATCAATGATTTTTTCTCTGGGAACGTTTTTATAATAGTTATCAACAATACCTATCAATTTAGAGTATTTTTCAAAACTCACAGTATTATCTTTATAATTTGAATAAGTTTTGTAAATCTTATACTTGTATTTTTGTGTTCATTTAATCTATTTACACCCTGATTAACAAAATTAGGATTTCGAATTCTACTAGATGTAACATAGGTGCTTTTATTCCATACAACAGAAATTCTATCTAATACATTCTGATCTCTTTGAAGTTCATCTACTAATTTATATATCCAAGAATAACTAACTAATATTTTTTATCTGGACTATTTAACTTTTCAATGCAAGATTTGTCATCAGAAGAAAAACTACCTAAAGCTACATTCGCCATTAACCCAAAAGAAGTCGTTCTAGAAGAAGCACGTATTAGATATTTATAAAGGCTTATAAAAGTTGCTTGATCTTTTTTATCATCTTGTCCTATTTTTAAAATTGCATGATATAAAGATGGACTAGATATATAAAGTGCCTCAAGCATATACTCATCAAGACCTAATTTTTTTATAATTCCATACTTCTTTTTTATCTACAGTATATAAATTTTCAGCTACACTTAGTGGGAGTGCTGGTGTTCTGATCATAAATATATCATGGCATAAGTAAGTCATATAAATCCCTCTTTTTTTATAAATAATAAATATTTTTTTTGAAATTGTTTTATAAATATTATTTGCTATTTAATCATTTATTAAATTTTTAGTCTATCTCTTGCTAAGAATAAAATGTTTTTAATGATCCATTATATTTTTAATATTTTTGAAAACCTTTTATCATAACTTAATCCGAATGTACTTACCTTTTTGAATAATTATATAGGCATCATCTAAAAAATCAGATGCAAAATTATATACTTGGAAATAATAATTTTTTATACATAACAGTACACTAATAAATTATCAAGTCCAATATACACCTCTATATTTTTTTGTCAATATTTTTTATAAGAATTTTTTTCCAATAAGGGGACTTAAACAGTTAAAAAAATTAATTTCTCATAAAAATATATTGACATTTTGAAATAATAAGGTAAAATGTATGTAAGTAAAAAATGTTGATTAGAAAATAGTAGCTTTAAGTTGATTTTTAGAGAGACAATGGTTGGTGAAAATTGTTATGATGCTTTTAGTGAATGGGTCTATGAGTGCAAGGCGAATTATAGTAGCCGAGACGGGTTTCTCCCGTTACAGAGATAGGATATGAATGTATCTGAAAGAGGTCTATATTTTTATAGAAATAGGATGGCACCGCGAATTCACCATTTGCTCCTATATTAGGAGTAAATGGTTTTTTTATTGCCTTCGTTAAATCTTAAATCAAATTTTTACTAATTTATAAATAAGATAGGAGAAAATTATGATGACAACAAGTAAATCTTCAACAAAAGTATTAGTGACAAGTGCAATTCTTATGGCTTTGGGAACAGTCCTACACACAATTATACCTTCATTGGGAATTAAACCAGATTTTATGCTGGCTTGTATGTTTGTATCTCTCATACTTACAAACACCAATAAGGAAATGGCTGTTATAGGAATTGTAGCAGGAATAATAACTGCAATGACAACAGGATTTCCTGCTGGGCAAATACCTAATTTAGTAGATAAAGCTTTAACAACAATTGTTTTTGGTATATTTCTTAGAGCTTTGCAAAAAAGAGGGGAATTAAAATTCTATCATTATGGCATACTATTTTTCTTAGGAACTATGTTTTCAGGAAGTGTATTTTTAACAGTGTGTCTACTGATGGGAAGACTGTTAGGTTTATCAGAAGTAATACAAATATTCCAAGGCGGATTAATACCAATGTTTGTTGCCGTAGTATTCCCTACAGCCTGTGCAAATGTAGTTTTCGGAACACTTATGGTAAAAATAATTCAATTAATGAAAAAGACAAGATGAAATAAAACACTTAAAACTATTTTTAAATAAATTTAATAAATTTTTTAGATATAAAACTAAGACTATAGGCTCAATGCTTATAGCCTTTTTTACTTTATTTTTATTATAATACATATATTGACTTCCACACAAAAAGAAAGACTCGAATTAACGAGCCTTCATGTATTTGATATAATTTCCAAAATGTCGACATAATAAATCTATTTACTTTTTCTCAAATAAATTGCAAACTTGACTAAACTTATGCACAAAGAAATGACAAGAACCCCTGTAATAAATAATATAGAATTGTTGAGTTTTTTTACATTAGGAGATACTTTAGTATCATCTGTTATAAGATCAGCTTCTTTCTCTTTTTCCAAAAGTTCCGCATTAACAAGAAGTCTTTTTGGTCTTGGTGGCAAAAGCGGATCACAGGTTAAAAGAGTCAAAATATTTTTACTCTCCACCGGATCTAGTTTATCCCATTCCCATGGGCTTATAATTTCCTTTGATGTTACTTTATACTCCAAGGTCCTATCCTGCCATTCTAGATAAATTTTATCTCCCTCAAAAAGCTCATCCAAGTGTAAAAACATTATAGCATCATAATAGCCTCTGTGTCCCGCTATTACCGAACGAATCCCCTTTTTCACTCCAGGTAAGTCCGTTCCCTCAATATGAGCCACTCCCATCGCCATATGCTTATTAGATGCATCCATATACACAGGCTGAACAAGGTCAAGCTTTGGAATCTTCAAGTAACAGAAAATAGCATCGGGATCTTCCATAAAAGAATAGTTTGAAGTATACTCTTCGGTGGCAAATGGGTCTACAATAACACTTTCTTTTCCAATAGAATTATTATATCCTTCCATTTTATCTTCCAATTTCGGGTCAACTTCACTTGCCATAAACTTTCTATACTCTCTTTTGTCAAGAACTATCCCCCTACTTAGTCCAAAAAATCCGTATAGTGGTAATAGTATCCCTATGATGATTAAAATATAACCAAAAACAATTCTTCTATTCTTCATGATATCTGTCCTTAAATTTTTTAAAATAATTAAGCTTTTTAAGTTTCTTTTTTTTCTTTCTGTAGTCATTATTGAAGTATATCATAAAAATAAATACCAAAACTGCAAGAGGAAAAGCAAAGGTTAATGCATCTTTATAATTTAAGTTAACAAAATTAAGGGTTTTGGACTCTTCCTTTACAGGTGGTACATAGTCAATCCTATGCCCGCGCACCAATAACCTGTGGGAATTAATCATATAGGGTGTACAAGTCAAAAGAGTAGCGTAATCCTGTCCTTCAACTACCAAAACTTTTTCAAAATCCGAAGGTTCTACAGTAAGAATCTGATCCACTTCATAAGCAAGTACCGTTTCAATATTATGAATATAAAACACATCTTTGAGTTTCAACTTATCCAAATCTCTAAAAAGTTTTGCCGTGGGTAGCCCTCTATGAGCAGTTAAGACAGTGTGGGTACTTAATCCTCCTATAGGAAGGCTAGTACCTTCCAAATGGCCTACACCCTTTTGCAAAACATTTTCTCCTGTACCTGCATAGATAGGTAAGACTTCATCAATCTTCGGTATCTCAACAAATCCGATTTTTTCAGCCACTTCAATCATTCTGGCATATTCAGCTCTACCTGCCTTCTCCTTTTCAGTATAGGGATCGGCAAGTTTAGAAGGGTCTAGAGAAGAATTATAACCCTCAGCCAAATTCATTCTCCTTAAAATTTCGTTCTTATCCAACTCCTTAGTCTTATCCTGAAATTCCATAACTTCATTGCCTGCTTCAATTTTATAGTAATATTGACTAACCAAAGGATACATCATAATCAAAAATCCTAAAATAAACAAGAGAATAAAGGGCCATATTCTTTTTTTCTTAATTTCAGTTTTTCCCATGATACACCTCATCTTCTGCCTTCTCCAACGCTATTATCTCTTTAAGTAGCAAGTTAGACTTTTTCCTATAATACCTTATTAATATCAACATCAGAACTATAAAGAAAACTATTCCTATAAACATATACTTGTACATGAATTCCCTTTGACTGGATAAAATAAAATTATCGTCAATAGATTCACTGTATGGAACTCTATGACCTCTTACCAAGAGCCTGTGTGAGTTTATCATGATAGGAGTACAAGTTAAAAGAGTTGCATAGTCATGTCCAGGCACAATTAAAAGGTTGGAAAAATCATCTGGCAAAACTGTAAGAATTTGGTCAACTTCATAAACAATAGTTTCTTTTAAATTGTGAATATAAAACCTATCTCCCAGCTTAACCTTTCTGAGATCAGAAAAAAGTTTTGCAGTAGGAAGCCCTGAATGAGCTGTTATGACGGTATGACTGGAATTTCCTCCTATAGGCAGACTCGTCCCCTCCAAATGACCTGCAGATGTTTGCAAAACCTCTTCCGATGTACCTGCCCTGATGGGGATATTAACATCAATAGATGGAATTTGAATGTGCCCTATCTGCTCATGTAATTCTAACATTCTAGCATACTCAGCCCTGCCCTTGTCATGCCTTTTTTTAGCATAAGGGTCCTCTGTAACTTGATTCACCAAAGAATCGTTAAAAGCCTGTGCCAAATCTATTCTTCTCTTTACTTCTTCGTCTGTTAAATTTTCCTTTTCCTTATCAAAGTTTGAAACCTCTTGTGTTGATTCCACTCTGTAATAAATCCTTGAAACTTGAGGGTAAATTAAAATTAAAAATCCCAAAACAAAAATCAATTTAAAAGGCCATGTTCTTTTCTTTTTCTTCAAAGTTTCTCTCCTAAGTCTTATGTAAAAATCTCCTATCATTACAAAGTAATCATAGGAGATTAAATAGGTTGTTGATTAAAATCTCAAACTATTCTTTTTCCTTAACCATCTTAATTCCCAAAATAAAACTAATAAATCCTGCTACAACCATCACTATAAGGGTAATATCACCAGTCTTTGGAATCTTAACGGGAGTTTTATCTTGAGGACTGGGTTGATCAGGTATAGGAGTCGGTGGATGTATAGATTTTTTCTGTACCGGTTTGTTTTTAATGTATAAGTCCTTTTCATATGATAAATCATCAATAACAAACTTCACATTATCAGATAATTCCTCATAACCCACAGGGGGTTTAGTTTCCCACAAGTAATATTCTCCATAAGGTAAATTCTCCACATTGAAAAATCCATCCCTATCTGAAAACAAAACCAAATCTTTCCCGTCCACTTTAATCCTCTCATAATATAAATCATTTTTTCTTGTTACGACAAACTCTGCTCCGGCAAGTCCCTCTTCAGTATCGGAAGAAATTTTTTTAAATCTTTTTCCTCCTTCATCATCCTTATAGTTATAAACCTCCACATAGGTGGTCTTTGAAGATGAAACATAAAAGTAGGTCTTTTCTTTCTTAATCTTATAGCCAACAGGAGGCTCTATTTCCTTAAACATATACTCTCCGGGCTCCAAGTTATTCACATGAATCTTACCTTGAGAGTCAGTTACAAAGTCATAAAAATTGGTTGAAGACTTTATGGGTATCTCCTTGCCATCAACTATTTTGTAGAGTCTAAATACAGCACCGGGAAGAGCTTTTCTGTCCTTGGACAGTTTCAAAAGTTCCACATTCCCCGGTGGAGTATCCCCATGACCTTTGGGATAAATTATATCCCCATCATGAATCTCATCTACAACAAAGACAAAAGGATAAATATTTTTTGCTCCTTCTTTGAACACAACTCTTACATAATATGTTCCCTCGGAAAAATCATGAATCAATTTACCATCTTCATCGGTTTTAAAGCTTGTCTTAGAATAAACTTTAAGGCTATCGATGGACTTATTTTCCAAATCCTTCACAAGCTTTTGCTTTTCCTCATCGGTATAAACCTTATCGCTTATCTTCCAAATGTTTAAATTTCTATTTGCTATGTCTTCTTTATTATCGCCTATACCATTAAAGTCCAGGGTCATAGTATTGGCATAAACACTGTTTGAGAAAATAACCATGCTAAATAATACAAGGACAAATAGCATTTTAAATATTTTATTTTTGAACTTTAGCATGGCTCACCCTCTTTCTTATTATTCTTCAGCTGATCTTTTCTTAATAGCTACAAAAGCACCGCCCATTAAAGCAATACCTGCTACTGCAAAGATTACAGTACCGATACCACCTGTTGGAGGTATAGTTAAATCTTTATTCTTTACAAGCATATTGCCTTGTGCATCATGAGTATTTTCAGGATATCCTGTAGCATCAGTCTTATAAGAATCTTTATTTACTGTAAATGGAATTTCAGTATCTTTATTTCCTGCATATCCTTCAGGGAATTTAACTTCCTTTAGTTTGTATTTATGTGTTATTTCTGTTGTATCTCCGTTAAGTTCTGTCTTTTCCCATTTAGAGTATTCAAGACCCTTTATTTCAAATAACCCGTCATTATTTGATTTTAGATAAATTGGCTGTCCAACTTCAGGAGTATCATTATCAAATCTTTCTCCTTGGTCATTTTTACAGAACTTTTCTGCATCTATTGCAGCTTTATTTGCATCTATTAAAGCTTGAGTCCATACGATTTGAGTATCTCCGTCATAAATGGTAAATACTGCTCCTGCTAACTTTTTAGTAACTTCTGTTTCAGAAACCTTAACAAACTTCTTGCCTCCAGTGTTTACCTTCGGATTATCTCCTGGCTTATTAGTCTTTTCTTGTCCGTCCTTAGTCTTAAATTTTAAGTCAAATGTGTTGGGGATGTCTGTTCCCATTTTTGCTTCTTCGTTAATTACAGTATCAACTTTTACATATAATTTTACAATTACAGGTTTTGCATCTGTTTCTGGACCCTTAACTGTTTGATAATTGTCTGCAAGTTTTTTAATACCTGCTGCAGTTAAAGTTACGCTAAATTCTTCTCCGTTAGGAGCTGTAATAGTTTGTGTTAAATCTGCAGGAATTTCTGTTGAAAACTTCTTATCTACTTGTGGTTGAACAAGAGTATAATCTGCAGGTGCTTCAAGTTTAACTTTTTTACCTTCTTCAATTCCGTCATAGCCCATGTAAACTTCAACATTTCCTTTATAGGTTAATCCCTTAAAGAATACATCGCTTAATACAAGTTTTTCATAGTCTGCTATATTTCCAGGGATTGTTGCTTGTAGGAACCATGTTTGAGTATCTCCCACATTATGAGATTCATTTAAATTCACTTCGTTTCCTACAGTCTTCTTAGGTGTAGGTTCGTCCCCTGTTACGTTCTTAGGATAAACGTGAACTTTCTTTAAGTAAACTGTTCCGACAAGTTCACCACTTTCAAGTTCAGTTTGGTTCATTACAGGAATTGAAATTCCGAAAGGTACAGCTATAGATGATGATACAGTTTTTGGTTTACCTGATTCTACAAACCAGTAGTATCCGTCAGTTAATGTAACTTTAGCACCTTGTCCGTTTGCAGTAGTAATAGTATTTACTTTTTGAACACCTTCTACTTGTTCTACTTTTTCAGTAGTATCATATGATTTTGGTGTCTTTTTAAATAATTCAAGTTGTGCAGCATTCTTTAGCTTATAGTAAGTAAAAGTTACGCCGTCAAGTTCTTTTACGTTAGTTCCTAAGGTGTTAAGTTGATTTTGGTCAAGCTTTCCGCCATTATGAGCATATCCATTTTCAGGTACCTTGTAGCTGTCTGCTTGCAATTTGTGCACTGTTACCTCAGTACTGTCCGGTTTAGTTTTTTGATAATCATCTGTTGTTATTTTACCTACAGGACCTACTGTTTGGTCTGCAAATGCACTTAAAGGAGCTACTACTCCGATTATCATCACTAAAGTCAAAATTAGTGACAAAAGTTTTCTCTTATTTTCCATTGTCTTCCTCCATTCTTATTTTTAAAAATTTTATAAATGCGTGGCTCTCTTAAGCCATGCTATTTAACTTAACTCTTTCGAAGATTTTAAGTCTTGCGTCAAATCTTCTTGACTTATATGCAGCTATTCAATCTTCACATACATTACTCCCTTGTAAAGGAGGGATTTGTAAACCATCAGTATCCCCCCTTTCCCATGTATTCATTTAACTTCTTTCTTTTATCTATAAATATCATGGCAAGAGTCATAAGTCCTATACCCCCGATATAGAATAGCGTAGTTCCCAATCCTCCAGATCTTGGAAATTCACCTTGAGGGTCAAAGACATCTATTGAAACGATTTGAGTATCTACTTTAATTTTTCCACTTGCATCTACCTGCTCCCTATATAGTGGTGCCGGGTTTGTAGCTGTAAGTGATGATTCTGTTGCGGCTCCCGGAAGCTTAAATTTATATTCCACAGGTTTTCCTTGAGAATCTTTTACACTTATAAGCTCTACGGTTCTTTTTTTAGAATCAACTTTTATTCTGTAGCTTAGTCCATTAACTACATAGCCTTTAGGAGCAGTGGTTTCTGTAAGATTATATTCTCCAGTCATACCTGCGGGAATTTCAATCTTTAAAGGATTGAGAGGATCTAAGGTTTGATTAGATAAATCAAAGGTGATTTCCTTTAAATCATCAGGTACAGGAGTTGAGTCCGGATAATCTTCGGCTACCTCCATTTTGAATTTTACTTCTCCCTTATTGATCATTTTCTTTTTGGTATCCCTTTTCCACAGATTAAAGTACATAGGATCCTTTTTCTTGTTAAATGCCAGTACTTCACCTTCAGTTAAGTCTGTTTGAGAGAAGATATTACTTGGTTTTGTTACTATATTTGTGGTTACAGTTTGAGTATATTGATAGGTTCCCCCATACAAACCTACGTTTTGTACAGATATAGAAGCTTTTTCTTTTTTCAAATCATAGGGTGATACCGTTTTTAAAATCAGGTGAGAATTTGCATACTGATTCGGAATGGCAATTATGCCATTATCAGGCATAGTCCCCGAACCGATAAGAGTATAGTTGGCAGTATCATCCAAGTTAGCTGCAAAGGATCTTGGCATGGTTTGTGACATGTCGCTGTTGTTAGCATCAGCCGATGTAATAGCGGGATTTGGCACAAAATGCGGTTTTTTCACAACATAAAGCTCATAGGAAGTTTTATTGTTCGGCCCTAAAACCCCATCTCCTCTGGTAAAGTAAAAAGTTCTAGCAGTAACCTGATTATTAACGGGTCTACTATAAAATATATTTTGAATTTCTGCATTTTCGTTATCTATTTTATTAATAAATGCACTACTAAGAGATGTAGTTCCCTGATAAGAACCGTAATGGTCAGGTAACCAATAAAATCCACCAAATTGTTGCGGATGAGCACCCGAATAGTCGATACCGAAGGTGTCAGAAGTTGTAAAGGACTTTCCTGCAACATTTACAGTGAATTGTGTCCAGGTATCATTTAATACCACCTTCCTGTTAGGCGATAAAGCAATGGTAAAGTTGGAAGTTACATCTCCTATATTTTCTACCGCCTCGGTAAAGGTATATTTAACTGTGTTGGTTCCCGGAATTTTTTCTCCTGTTGCAAGTACATATCCGTTTAAGGTCATATCAGGAAGATCAACTTGTGCCAAGGTGCCTTCAAGAGAAAGTTTTTCATCTAAGTCAATGGTAAAATAGTTTCCTCTTCTTATGCCATTGGACATTTTTGTTTTAAAGGTCATTTCAAAGAACTCGTTTTTATTCGGATAAATAGTTGTACGAGATTCTGTACTGTCAACCTTAATCTTGAAGTCTGATACTGTAATCTTGTCATTTACATTAACTGGTTCTTCAAGAGTCGGGTCTTCCTCAAAGGTAGGGTTTAAACTTATTAATGTAAGACCTGAAGCGAATACTCTCACTGTCCATGTATGCAGGGTCTTTTCATAACCGTAAGGCGCACTTAATTCTTTTAAGGTGTAGGTTCCCGGTGGTATATCTTGAAACTTCAAGTTAACAAGTTTTCCGTCATGGAGTGTTTCATTACCTATCTGTGAATATGTTGTTGTGGCTTTTGCAAAAGGCTTATCTCTTTCTCCAATTTGATCCCACTTGCCTACATATAAACCGAATTCCGCTCCTCCAACAAGGTTGCTTGTTCCGGCTTCAATTTTACTAAGTTTAATTACACCCTTATTATCTAATGGTGTAACCTCATCCCTTGTGTTTGTTACATTAAAATCAAGTTGTGATTGTTTGGTCTGATCTTCTTCTTTTTTATTAATCTTGACACCTGCATGAGAGTACGCACTGGTATTTTCCCCATATTTAAGTACCCCTTGCATCAAAATAGGTTCATCACCATCATAACTGCCTTCAATCTTTACAATAAATCCTTTAGGACTATAAATACCTTTAAATGTAATGCTATTTTGCGGACCATAATCATTAATTTTTTCATACTTAGTTCGATCCGACAAATCAATTTTAAAATCCTCAGGCATAGGATTTGTTGCATCGGCTAGAATCTTATAACTTGTAAAGGTATCTATAGATGTTGCAGATGTTTTGTCTTGACCAAAGTAGTTGCTATCAATTGAACCTGTATTATAGGCAATATAGGGCCATGCATAAAATTTCGGAGATTGATCGAAGTCGCCTAAACTTATATCTTCTTCATCTTTTAACATGTTCTTTGCTGAAAGATAAAATATTCCTGTGAATTTTTTATTATCTTTGTCTACAGAAACAATCTTGGAAGATAATAAGAATCTATCTTGAACATTTACCCCTCCAAAAAAATTCCTCTCTATATAATCTGCAAATCCTTCAACTCCACTATAAATAGTCTCCTCTTCAGTAATCATATCTTTAAATGTTATATTGGCATCTCCGTCTACAGTGATTTTGTATTCTCTAGCATCTCCACTATAGCCTCCCGGAGATTTCGTTTCTTTTATTACATAGTTGCCCTGAGGAATATTGTCAAAAATTGCCTTGCCGTCAAGCCCTGACACTTCAGTCCAGTCGTTAAGTCCTTTCTTAATAGGTGTTTGGCTTCCGTCTTCATTTACCTTATAAATTGCAAAGGTTGCGCCCGGTAAAATGTTTCCCTTTTCATCTTTCTTATTAACTGTAACTTTGGCTCTCGGATTATTGGTAATTGTAAAGTTATAAACATTTACGTCATCTGTTGACTGTGTCAAAGTTTCTCTTGTATTATAGAATAATTGGTTCTTGGAAGCATTAAAACTTTTTTCATAGTCGCCGCCGGCAAAGTAAGCAGGATCATTCCAATTTGAAGCCCAATATGTTTCGGCCTCAGGTGTTCCTTCTGCAGGTGCTCCTGTAGGATTATTGATACCTAAGAATTGGAACCAGTTTTTAGGTGCAATTGAAGCTCCTGTTACTCCATCAATTAAAGGCCTGTACTTATCATTTTCCACAACTTGTCTCGTTTCTTGAGGGTTCAATTTTATAATAGGCTTCAATTGAACCTTTGTCGCATAGATTTGGTTGTCGGAAATTTGAAGAGGTATATGCTCTGTCTTAGGCTTATGATTATTGTCAAATTCTACCCAAGTACCTTCACCGAAGTAAATCATCCATTGATGGTTGGGTAGTGCATATCCTTCCGGTGCTGCAACTTCTTTAAGCAAGTGGTAGGACGGCACGTTAAGATCTCTAAATTCAGCTATACCGTTAGCATCTGTTGTAACACGATAGATTCTCAAAATTCTGTTGGCATCGTGTCCGTGAAGTTCAAGGGTTACTCCTTCAATTGGCTTGCCATTCTTGTCAATTTTTTTTACTCTAAGATTTCCCTTGTGGTAAGTGGCAGCTACAGTTTTTGTAGTTTGATTTTCACTTACTTCGTTTATATTAGCATTTTCCACTTCATGTACTTCTGTTTCAGCAATTAATCTCTTACTGTCCAAGTCCATTTTTTGGTTATATGTTAATTTAACTCTGTTAACCTCTCCGGTGCTTGGAATGGTTTGATTTTTTTCATAGTCTGCAAGGTCAACATTTACATCTTTAAGGTTTGTAATCTTTCCGTCTGCTCCTACGCTAAATTTCATAGCAAGGTTCTTAAATGCGTATTGGAATACTGATTTTATTTCTTTAACTACATAGTCTCCCGGCGTAAGGTTGTCAAGGGTTACCGTACCGAATTTACCGTTTTTATAGTTAACCATTACAAGTTGACCGTTTTCCATTGCCGGAACTTCTTTTTTAAGGTTAGGGTCATAAACCATTTTGTTGTAAATATTTAACGGTTCATAGTTTCCTGTTTGGTCGTTTTTCTTATAAACTCCATAGGTTGCATCGTGGTTTAGTGCTGCGTCACGAAGATTTCCTATTTCGGCACTTGATGTTCCTCCATAGAAAAGCTTGTTCCCCAATTTGTCTACAGTTTCAATTTTTAAAGTTCCTGTACTGAGCTTTGGCTCTGCTTGATAAACAATTTTTAATTCTGCTGGATTTTTTTCAGATTCTGATTTTATAACTTTTGAGCTTAGTTTTGTAGCCTCTTCCAAAACTTTTGTATCTAAAGTATATCTTTCTCTCTTTATTATTTTTTTCGGTTGAGTCTTTTCTAAGTTTATTTTTTCTTCTATTGAATTTTGTGTATCTAATTCTTGATTTATATCTTCCTTTTCATTATGAGAAATTTCCACAGTCGAATTTTCTGAAACAATTTCTTCTTTCGATGAATATTCCTTTATCTTTTCATTTGATAAAACAAGTTCCTCATCAGATTTTTTAGTCGAAGTTTCAATTTGCCTATTCGTTTTTTCAACTATTAAATTTGAAGCTTCCTTATTTTTATCTTTTGAATTTTCTTCTACTTCTTGTATTTTGTTTTCTTCTATATTTTTATCAAGATATAGTTCTTCTTTAGGTTCAGCTGATGAATCTTCTGTTTCCATAAGATTATTAACATCAATGGCTTCCTTACTTACTCTGAGCTCTACAGAACCTCGAGTTTTTTCATATCCCAAGGGTGGATTATCTTCTTTTAGAATATAAATTCCTTCAGTTACTTGTATAACTTCTTTAGTATTGGTTTTAATTTCGTCCTCTACAGGCTCAAGAGTATCTACACTTGTACTATCTTCTGATTTTAGAAGTTTAGCATCTGCATTATAAGTCTCTGTTACCTCTGAATTATTTTCTCTGTCTATTTCGACTTTAGGTTCTTCTATTATTTGTAGAGGATTTATCGCCTTATTTAAAATATCTTTAGGGTCTAAAATTTTAGCTGGTGTACTCCAAGTTAAAGTATCAATTTTTTCCTCTACATCTGCTCCTACTTTATAAAGCGAATAAACCGCTCCGGTTGGATCAATAACCTTGCCATTTTTCCCAACAAGCTCAATTTCAATAGTGGAAAAACCCCCTTTAGCTTTATAATCTTTTTGTTCTTCCTCAATCTTTTGAAAAGCTTTTGATTTAGGAGATATATCAATTATACTTTCAGCTAAATTTTTACCATCGTAATATACTAAACCATTTTTTACTGTGAAATTTTTCCCAAACGGACCCTCTCCTTCTTTAATAAAGGTGTAACGTCCATCGGATAAATCTGGAAATACTAATTTACCCTCATCGTCTGTAAGATAGTTTCCAACTATTCTATCTTCACTTCTTGTCATTCCTTTAACATCAAGTATATCCACAGTTTTTCTTAGGGTGTATATATATCTTTTTTTAGCCAATTCAGAAACACCGAGAAGATTGTCTCTTGCCTCTCTTGTTATAAGCAACAAATCTTTTCTTGGTGAGGGAACAATATCTGTTGAATTTTTTATTTGTAAGCTTTCTGTATCTTGTTTTGATATCTCTTCCTTATTTTCTTTCTCTTGTAAATTGTTTTGTTGATTTTGCTCTTCAGCAGTTACATTAAAGTTTTCTAAATCTTTTGAATCGTTTCTATCTAAGGAATTTTTATAATTTTTAGGCTCATTTTTATGTGCATCTTCAAATTTAATCGATCTTTCTTCAATATCTAAAGACTCATTATCAAGATTTCTATTCCTTGTAATAGGTTTAGAATTTGACTCTATTACAAGCTCGTCAGAAGACTTTTCAGAATTAAGAATTTTATTTTTATCTTCAGAAACTCCTTGTTGTATTATGGAATCTGAAGAATCTACAATACTCTCACTAGCTTCTTCTTTACTTATTATGGAGTCTGAAACTTTTTTGTCTTCTATTAAAGACTCGTTTTTTACTTCTTCACTATTATCTATTATCGAATCTATTACTTTTTCTTTTTTAGGTTCTAAAAGTGAACTGGTTTTTAATTCCTGTGAGTTATCTGAAACATCTTTAGAATTTTTATAATCTTTTTTATTTTTTGTAAAAATACTAAATTTAGGTTTTTCCTCTATTGTATTCTCATTATTTTCATCCTTAACTTCAATTTTCATAGTGGATTCTTGAGGTTCTATAATTTCAACACCTTGAGGTTCTTCTATGATTACTTGGTCTTCTGTTGAAAAAAGTTTATCATATTCTATCTCATCAACCAAATCGCTTGACTCATAGTAAAACCCTTCTTTTGATTCCACTTCATATATAAGTTCAGTTTTATCTATTTCTTTTCTTGCATTTATGTTAAGCAAAATATCCGTGCCGAAAAGCTCTCTTATCTTGGAAGCTTCATAGCCTTCTTCGGTAAGGTAGAAGTTGATTTTGTCATTATTATAATAAAGATTAATAATTGCTTTTTCTCCATCAACAACTTGTCCTAAAAAAGTTCCTCTTTCATCTTGAGCCTTGCCATTTAAATTAAGCTCTAAATCATTTGGTAGGCTAATAGAAAATACTTGACCCGGTGCAGTGTTTTTATTTACTATCCAAGAAATTAAAAGAGCATAATTATAACCTGAATCATAATTAATTCTTTTAAGATCAACTTTATAAACACCTTCCCTTGCCTCTACAATCTTTTTATTATTCATCTCCAAAAGGTATGTAAAGTTTTTTTCCATATGTACGTCTTTATCATCTCTTTCATATCCTGCAACAGGTTCAATAAAAACTTGTCCCACTAAAACTATTGCTAGGATAAAGGAGAATATTTTTTTCAATTTTTCCATTTCCTCACCCCTATTAATCCTAATATTATTCCTTTTGTATATAAAAAGCTCAGCATTATTATTTTTTTACACAATAATGCTGAGCTAAAATATTTCCAATATTGATTTTGAGCATAAGAACTCATATATATATATATATATATATGCCGTTTATAGGTACTATTGAATTGCTATTACTTAATTCTGTTCTTAGATAAACTTTTCCCATTACATACCCCAAAATATTACACCGTAATTTGTAGATATAATATACACTTTAATTAGTCTTCAATTATATACACCAAATAATTATATACAAACGCTTCCCTTGCATTCAGATATTAACCTATATGCTTATTAAAATGTACCACTTTTATATTGATTTGTCAAATGTTTTTTTTACCACTTTACTCTACTATATTTTTAACTTTTATTCTTCGATTTTCCACAAAAAATAGACTCCTTAGGAGTCTAATTATTTTTCAGCTACTGCTTCTATTTCGATTATGCCGTCTTTAGGAAGTTTTGAAACTTCAACGCATGATCTTGCTGGTTTGTTTGTAGTGAAATATTCTGAGTAAACTTCATTTACACTTGAAAAGTCATTCATATCTTTTAAGAAAATATTTACTTTAACAACTTTATCAAGAGATGAACCAGCTTCTTGTAATATTTCTTTTATGTTTTCTAAAGACCTTGCTGTTGCTTTTTTAATATCATCATTAATCAATTCTCCACTTTCAGGAATTATTGGAAGTTGTCCTGATGTGAAAATTAGTCCATTAACTTCAATTGCTTGTGAGTATGGTCCAACTGCTGCTGGAGCTTTTTGTGTTTGAATTACTTTCATTTTACTTATCCTCTTTTTCTTTTAATTTGAAATTTCCATTTTCTTCTTCTTCTTTAGACCAAAGTCTTTCGATGTCATAATATTCTCTTTCATCTTTATGGAAAACATGAACGATTATATCGCCATAATCAAGGAGTATCCATCTTGATGTAGTCTTTCCGTCAATATTTTCAAGATTTATTCCTTTTTCATCCATTTTTTCTTCGATTTCATCGGCTAAGGCAGAAACTTGCCTTACTGAATTACCTGAAACTATTACAAAATAATCAGCAATTGAAGAAAGTCCCTTGATGTCTAAAACTTTTATATCTATTCCCTTTTTTTCCTTACAAGAATCTTTAATAATTCTTAACTTATCTTCTACCTTCAAGTTAGCCTCCTTATTATTTGAAATTTGTCGCTTTTAAAAGTTCATGGGCTTGATTTTCATCCATAATAAAATAAGATGTTTTATTTATATATTTAGGATAACCTGGAAGTGTTGTTGCTTTTACATTTTCCATTGAAAGTCTTGAACCTGAAACTGCAAGTTTTAATAATAAACTTTTCGGTATATTATTTTGAGTGTCACTTAAATATGCTTTATATAAAAGTGGAGCTTTAACTAGAGTTTTAGGATTTTTCATTTGAGAAAATAAGGCTGCCAAGAAAGCTTGTTGACTTCCTAATCTTTCCAAGTCACTACCTGATTTATACCCCTTACGAAATCTTAAAAAACCTACTGCATCTTGACCTTTTAAAACTTGTTGTCCTTCTTTAATATGAATTGATAAAGGTGGATCAGCTGTAGGGTCATCGTAGTCCATATCTAATGGTACATTAACCTCAACTCCTCCCATGGCATTTACTATATCCATAACAAATTTATAATCTATTGTCATATAATATTTTATATCTGTTCCTAAAAGTTTATTTACAGAATCTAGTGTCAATTCACTTCCACCATAAGCATAGGAGTGATTTATTTTTTGTTTTTTATATCCTTGAATTTCAGCATAAGTATCTCTAGGTATAGAAATTATATTTAGAAAATTATTCTCCAAATTAAAATTTACAACCATTATCGTATCTGACCTTGTATTCTCGGCCTTTTTTGAATCCAAGGAATCAACACCTAATACCAAAAATTGAAAATCATTTAAATTTTTTGCATCCTCATTTTTACTTAAACTGTATAAATACAGACCTATCAGACCAGCGCCTAAAATTACTACAATAAAAATAGTAGTAAAGAAAGCTTTAAAAAAACTTTTCATTCATTCTTCTCCAAATAATAATTTCTTGCTTTTATTGTATCTAAAGCAATATAGTTTTTTAATTCGATTAAATTCTTTATGTTTTCATCTAAAACATAAAACATAGCCTTATCAAGATTAACCTTGGCAATTTCTCTTGCTTGCTTTGCTTGAGGAAAATCTCTTTTTGGCTCTATATAGTCTGCTAAAAATATTATTTTCTCCAAAGTCGACATATTTTCTCTTCCTGTTGTATGGTAAGAAATTGCATTTAATACATCTCTATCTTTGATTTCATATAATTTTTCTGCAAGTTTTGCTCCTAAAAATCCATGTATTATAGCAGGAGCTTTTTTCATATCTTGACTTAATGATAGACCAAATTCTTGGCAAAGTCGTGGATAATCTTCCTTATTTTTTAACTTTGCACAGTCATGCAAATATCCAGCCAACTCAGCTTTTTCTACATCTGCCTTGTGGATTTGAGCAAGCATTTTTGCACTTTGTGCAACTCTAAGCATGTGTTTGTAGCGTTTATCTCCAACTCTTTCTAATATATTGTTCTCGTATTTTTTATAATCCAATTTACTCATCTCTATATAAATTATTTTCCCTAATAAATCTTATTACTTCATCAGGAATTAGATACCTTACAGATTTTTTAGTTTTCATCCTATCCCTTAATTCTGTAGAAGAAACTTGATACAAGGGTCCATTTATAATGGTAATTTGGGTGTTGAAATTTTTTTTCAAAAATTTAATTTCTTCATCAATTTTATCTCTTTCTAGGTATTCAGGTCTTAAGGCAGCAACAAAATGAACTTCCTTGGAAAGCTCTTCTAATTTTCTCCAAGTTTTTAGTTGAAAAATCGTATCTGAACCTATAAGAAAAAAATATTCTCCAGGATGATTTTCTTTTAATTTCTTGACTGTATTTACAGAATAAGAAATTTTCCCACTTTTAGCTTCAACATCAGATATTTGAAAATTTTCATTATTTTTTATTGCTATTTCTACCATTTTATATCTAATGTCTGCGCTTATACTGTTTATTTTATGGGGTGAATATCCTGTAGGCACATAAATCACTTTATCGAGATTTAATTCATCCCTTAAATATTCACTTATCATTAAGTGTCCATAATGAATAGGATTAAATGTACCACCTAAAATACCTATCTTTTCCATTTTATTCTCCAAATTCAATCTTTTTATTTTCTTTTGATTGCCTATAAATTGTTAATTTTGAACCGATTTGTTGAACAAATTCAGCACCTGTTTTTTCAAGTATTTCTTGCACAATCTCCTTAGCTTCTACTGGAGAATTTTTTAAAACTTTTATCTTTACAAGCTCATGATCTTCTAAAGACTTATCTAACTGATCAAAAAGGCTTTCAGAAAGCCCAAATTTTCCTATTTGAACTAAAGGGTCCAAATTATTTGCTAAAGATTTTAAATAAGACCTATCTTTGCCTCTTAACATATACATCTCCTAGTTAAAAAATTCAAATTCATAGCCACCAATATTTACTGATTGACCTTCTTCTATACCAAGACTTTTCAGTTTTTCAATAACATTATTTTTTCTTAAATTTTCTTGAAAATATTTCAAAGATTCGTAATCATTAAAATTGGTAGATCTCATTAATTTATCAATATATGGTCCTTCAACGATGTAATCATCATTTTCTTTTCTAACTGTAATTGCTTCTTCTCTTACTTTATTTTCTACATAAGCTTTATCATAGGTCTTATAATCAATTCCCTTTTCTTGAACCAATTGGTAGGCCTTTTGCATTAATAATTTTACATTTTCTCCCGTTGCAGCAGAACCTTCTATTATTTGATACTTAGATGATAAGGCTTTTTTTAATTTTTCTAAATTTTCCTTACTTGATGGTATGTCTATCTTATTTGCAAATATGATTTGAGTCTTATCTCTAAGTTTTTCATTATAATTATATAATTCTTCATTGATTTTGTAAAAGTCTTCTAAAGGATCTCTATTCTCAGAACCTGAAATATCTAAAACATGAATTAAAACTCCTGTCCTTTCTATATGTTTCAAAAATTCATCTCCTAAGCCAATGCCTTGGCTTGCTCCTTCAATTAAACCCGGTATATCTGCTAGGACAAAAGATTCTTCAGGACCTAAGCTGACAAGACCTAAATTAGGTGTAAGAGTTGTGAAGTGATAATTTGAAATTTTAGGTCTTGCTTTACTAACTTGGGATAAAAGCGTAGACTTTCCAACATTAGGAAAACCTACAAGACCAACATCAGCTAGAAGTTTTAGTTCCAAAATAACTGATCTTTCTTCACCCTTGGTTCCAGCTTGAGCAAAATTCGGTGAACGTCTAGTAGAAGTTTTATATTTAGCATTACCATGACCTCCACGACCACCGTGACAAATTACAAATTCATCATCCTTATTTTTAAAGTCATAAATAACTCCACCTGTTTCTTCATCCTTAACCAAAGTTCCAACAGGTACTTTTAAGATAATGTCTTCTCCAGCCTTACCATATTTTAACTTGTTCATTCCGTTTTCCCCATTTTGGGCCTTATACTCTCTTTTATATCTAAAATCCATTAGGGTATGAAGGCCTTCGTCAGCTTTAATTATTACATCTCCGCCTCGTCCTCCATCTCCTCCATGAGGTCCTCCTGCAGGTTCATACTTTTCACGTCTCCAAGCTACGGCTCCATCTCCGCCTCGTCCTGCCTTTAATCTTATTTTTGCACTATCTATAAACATTTATGACTCCTTCTAATTTATATAAGTATACAACAATACCATTTCTAAACTGTGAAAGACCTGTTAAATATTAGTGAAAAAAAGAGGTCGCCTTTTGACAACCCCTAATACTAATTTAACTAAATATTTCATATATTATATTGAATGTTTATGCAAGTTCAACATCTTCTTGAAAAACATTGACATATTTCTTTCCGCCCTTACCTTTAGTTACGAAAGAAACTTTTCCATCAACCTTAGCAAAAAGTGTGTCATCTCCACCACGTCCAACATTTTCTCCTGGGTTTATTTTTGTTCCTCTTTGTCTTACAAGGATAGAGCCTGCAAGCACATAAGAACCGTCACCCTTCTTAACACCAAGTCTTTTAGCATTAGAATCACGACCATTCTTAGAAGAACCAACTCCCTTTTTAGAAGAGAAAAGTTCCAAATTAAACTTTATCATATCACACCTCCAATTTTAAATAACGGGGATAAGTTTCATCTATCTTCTTAAGTCCTAAAATTAAATACTTAAAAGCAAATTGAACCTTATCATCTATATAATTTTCACAAATTTTTATGCTTAAAAAACCATCTCTGACTTCTTCTTTTATGTCCTCATCACGAAAACCTAAAAGTTCTATTAAGGAAAAGTAAAAAGTTTCAGTAAGGGCAGATATTCCTGCACAAACTATTCTTTCATACTCTCCACCATCAGCATGACCACTAGCTTTAAAGCCGTAATAATAATCTTTTTCTTTGAAAAATTTTATCTTAGTCATTAACCTATATTTTCGATTTCAACTAGGCTGAAAGGTTGACGATGTCCTTTCTTACTTCTTTGATTCTTCTTAGCTTTATATTTGTAAACAACAACTTTCTTATCTTTTGCTTGTAAAAGAACTTTGCCTTCTACTTTTGCTCCTTCAAGGTATGGCTTTCCAACCTTAATACCATTATCAGAAATAACTAAAACTTTATCAAAAGTTACTTTTTCTCCTTCTTTGATATCAAGTTTTTCAACCTTAATCTTATCACCTTGACAAACTCTATATTGTTTACCACCTGTTTCAATTACTGCGTACATTGTAGCACCTCCTCATTACAAGACTCGCCATAAAGGTAAAATTTTTGACCTTTTCTGTGCGGTTACATTTAAGTATAATAGCATAAATAGCCAAAAGTATCAAGAAAAATTTTACAATTTTCCCTTCTTTAGTTATTATAATACTAAGGAGGGAAATATGAAAATATTATTTTTAAATAAAGATTATATTCTTAGGGCTATTTCCATGAAAGAAGTTATAGAAGAAGACGAAAAAGCTTTTGTTATCACTTCAGATAAAAATGCAAATATTCCCTTAAGGACAAATGTTGATATAAAAAAATACAAGGGTCAAGCCTTATATATGCCTGGTTATATACCTGAAGAAGAGATTTCTGGTCAAAAAATTATTTCAATTTATCCTGAAAATATTAATAAAAACTTACCTTCGGCTCCTTCAACTATGATTCTTTTAGATGCACAAACAGGTTTTGTAAAAGCAATTATTGATGGAACTATACTTACAAGATTAAGAACAGGGGCAATGTCTGGAGTTGCATCAAAATATCTTTCAAGAAAAGATTCAAAAATATTTTTACTTATAGGTACAGGTGGACAGGCTCAAGCCCAACTTGAAGCTGTCTTGACAGTCCGTCAAATTGAAGAAGTTTATGTATCTGATACTAATTTCAAACGTGCTCAAGAATTTTCTTTTGAAATGCAAGAAAAATTCAAAGATAAATTTGATGTAAAAATAATGCCTATAAAATCTCCTAACGATATTGTACCTAAAGCCGATATAATTACGACTGTAACTACTTCAAAAACCCCTAGCTTTGATGGCAAGCTAATAAAAAAAGGAACTCACATAAATTCTATAGGCTCCTATACACCTGATGCTCAGGAAACTCCTGTAGAAGTTCTAAAAAAATCTTCAAAAATCTATTTTGATGCTTATGAGGCTGTTTTATCTGAATCTGGTGATGTTATTATTCCTATAAATAAGGGAGAATTTTCTAAAGATAAAATTACCGGTGAAATAGGTCAACTCATAAAAGGAAATAAAAAACCTAGAGAAAACGATGATGAAATAACTTGGTTTAAAGCAGTAGGAACTGCAGTTTTAGACCTTGTTGTTGGAGAAAAGATATATAAAAAAGCTATAAAAAATAATATAGGAGAATTTTTAGAATTTTAAAAAAACGGCTGAGTCTTTTATAGACCAGCCGTTGATATTTATATTTGATTTTTAAGCTTCTTCTGCTTTACCTTCTTTAAATTTTGAAATTATAAGAGCTATTAATACACCCACTATCATTGGCACAACCCAATATAAACCGAGTTTTGTTAAAGGTAATATGTCAAAAAGTTTTTGCAAGGGGCTTGAAATTCCACGTTCAACAAAGGCTGCCAAAAATCCCAAAATTAAATTAATATATACTGGAATTTGATAAACTAAATCATCTTTTATCCACTTGTTAAACATACCAAGAATTATAAGAGTTGTAATACAAGGATAAATTACTTCAAGAATTGGTGCAGAAATTTTTATAATTTCAGAAACTCCCAAAACTGATATGAATCCACTAACAACAGCCGCAACTACAACTAATTGCCTATAAGAAAATCTTCCATTTAATAGATTAGTAAAATAAGAAGCAGTGGCTGATACAAGTCCTATTGCTGTAGTTAAACAAGCAAGAAGAACAATTATTGCAATTACATAAACACCAACTGTACCCAAAACTCTGTTAGTAATATCTACTAATAATTTTGTATTATCTATATCAATAGGTACAAGCATATTTCCTGAATAAGTTGCACCGATATGAGCAAGACCTCCATATACAAGGGCTAGACAAATAGTTGCAGTTAGACCAGATAAAATTGTCATTTTAAATTCTTTATTTTTGTCATTTAATTTTAAAGTTTTAACTTCACCGATAACTACAAGGGAAAACATACAGCTTGCAAGTGCATCCATAGTTTGATAGCCGTCACGAAGGCCCTTTCTTATTACACCATCTACAAGAGCCTTATCAGCTATCGGTCCAACAGGATGGATGAAAGCTTTTATAATTAAAATTCCTACAGAAACAAGTAAAGCTGGAGTTAAAAATTTCCCTACAATATCTACAACTCTATTTGCTCTTATTGTTAATAAAATACATACCAAAAAGAAAATAAAGGAAAAAAGATATTTAGAAAAAGAATCACCAAATATTGGAATTATTGCAATTTCATAAGATGTCGCTGCTGTTCTTGGCATTGCAAGAAAAGGTCCAATACAAAGAATTATTGCTAACGATACTGCCACCGCAAATTTTCTATTGACTCTTGAACCAAGTTTAATTATATCACCATCAAAATTAGCCAGGGCTATAATACCAATAAGACCAAAGCCCGCATCAGCGATGCTAAATCCGAGGGTAGAAAGTCCCCATTTGCTACCACTTATGAAGCCAAGATAAGGTGGGAAAATTAAATTTCCAGCCCCAAAAAACATGGCGAAAAGTGCAAAACCAATGACTAAGATTTTAGTCATTCTCCCTTTAATCATAATCTCCTCCTTTATAAAATTTATTCAGTAAGTAAAATGTATAAGGGTTATTTTAACCCTTTTCTAAAGATATTTCAAGATAATAAAGCCACTAAATTGATTTTTTAGTAGGTTTTCTTGATTTTGTTTATATATTTATTTTCACCTAAAACGGTAATTAAATCGTCACCCTCTATAACGAAGTCAAAGGATGGATTAACAAACATTTCTTTTTCTCTTTGAATAAAAAGTATAGAACATTTATATTTTTCCCTAAACTTCAGATCCATTAATTTTTTTCCAATCCAATTTTTATCAACTTCAACTTCAACAATAGAATAATCTTTAGAAAATTCTATAGAATCAATAATATTTTCTCCAGATAAAATATCCGCTAACCTATGCCCCATTTCTTTTTCTGGCTCTATTATTTTATCTGCACCTACACGGGATAAGATTTCACCTGCCCTGTTATTAGATGCTTTTGCAACAATCTTTTTTATGTTAGCCTCTTTACAAGATAAAACTGCTAGGATTTCTGCCTCTAAATTTTGGGCAACACTAACTATTGCCACATCAAAATTGGAAAGTCCCAATTCTTTTACAGCATTTTCATCTGTAACGTCACAGACAACTGCGGTTGTAACATTAGGCGCAATTCTATTGATTAATTCTTCATCCTTATCAACTGCCATTACATCTTGCCCTAATTCATATAATCTTTTAGCAACTGTGGAACCAAATCTTCCACAGCCTATTACTACAAAATTTCTCATATTTTACCCCACTATAATTTTTCCTTTTGCATATTTTGTTAATTTTTTATTTTTTCTCTTCAATACTCCCAAGGCTACAGTAGTTGGACCAACTCTACCTATAAACATTAAAAACGTCAATATTATTTTTGAAATATTTGAAAGAAATGGAGTTATCCCCCTTGTAATACCGACAGTACCAAAGGCTGAAACAGTTTCATAAAGTATATCAAGGAAGAAAAATTTTTCACCTTCTATAAGAGTTATAACCATTGATACAAATAAAACAATTCCTGAAGCTAAAAAGAATATTGTAATGGATCTTAAAATTACTTCCATTGGTATTCTCTTTTTGAAAATTGAAACCTCTTCATCTCCTCTTAAAACCGAGAAAGTACTCATAACTAAAACCCCAAAAGTTGTTGTCTTAATACCTCCTCCAGTTGATGCCGGTGAAGCACCAATAAACATTAGTAAAATTGTTAAAACAACTGATGAACCTTTCATTAATCCTATATTAAGAGAATTAAAACCAGCCGTTCTTGAAGTTACCGACATAAAAAACGAAGACAAAATTTTTTCTTTTTGTGTGAATCCATGCATAGATGGTTCTTTATATTCCAATAGATAAAATGAAATTGTCCCGAATAATATCAAAAATGCCGTAATAGTTAAAGCCACTTTAGAATGTAGGGCTAATTTTCTAAATCTTCTAGACTTATATATATCATAAAAAACTGAATATCCCAAACCTCCAATGATTATTAGAAATGCAATACTTAAATTAATTACCAGATCTCCCTTAAAGTCTACTAAGGAATTTCCAAAAATATCAAAGCCAGCATTACAAAAAGCTGAGATAGAATGGAATAAAGAATATATTAAGCCTGTAAAAGAACCATAAATTTGATTAAGTCTTATATATAAAACTAAAGCTCCCATAAATTCTACTACTAAAGAAAATATAATGATATTTTTTGATAATTTAACTATGCCGCTATAAGAATCCAGTCCTGCCCCTTCTTTAATAAGAAGTCTTTCAGTAAGTCCTATCTTTCTTCCTAATATCAAAGATACTAAAGAAATGATAAGCATTGTTCCAAGACCGCCCATTTGAATAAGTAAAATAATTACAAACTTTCCAAAAACTGACCAATACGAAGTTGTATTAACTACAACAAGCCCTGTAACACAAGATGCGGATGCTGATGTAAATAGGGCATTAATAAAGCCTATTGATTTTCCATTTTTGGATGCAATAGGTAATGCCAAAAGAATCGCACCTATTAAAATTAAAATTAAAAAAGATAGGGATATAATAAGTTCTGGCTTTTTCACCCATCTTTTAATAATAGCTTTAAAAATTTTAAACAATTTATTTTTCATTCAATAAAACTCCCTATGGTCTAATATATACTTAAAATGAAAAAAAAGAAACAGAAATTTATATAATTATTAAATTAAATTTTTGTAAAAAGAAAATTATAAAGCTTATATATAAAAATACTCTGATAAAAAATTAAATATCCAATGCCAAAGCTAGGATATTTACAATTTGATAAAAAAAAATAAAAAGAAGGGTGACAAGAGCCACCCACTTATTATTTTAATATAAATCAATATATTTTTTTTAATAATCTGTTTGTAATTTGTCCAGTAACAATAACCAAAAATGTTTCAATAGCAACCTTTACTACCCTTGTTGGTAGCAAGACTAAAAATCCATTGCCATATAATTGTGATAACCATAAGGTATTTAATAGACAATGAACAATTATAGCTACTGCTATGCACGAAACTGCAATAACTAGATTATCTGACTTATTCTTCATGAAATAGTAGGAAATAAGTCCTGGAATTAAGCCTGTAAGCATTGCGGATAAAGTAAAACCAAAATGTACTGTTCCTTGAGAATTAATAATAATCCCTAATAAATCTTCAACTACACCACAAATAGCTCCGACAAAGGGACCGTATAAAGTACCTGTAAGAACAATTGGCATCCAACCTATTCCTAATCTCAAATTTTCTGTAAGCATCACAGACAAAAACCTAGTTAAAATAATTGCAAGAGCAACTAAAATAGCTGATCTTGTTAAAGTTTTTGTAGACATGACTTGTCTTTGCATAAAAAAAGCTCCTTTCTTAAAAATAAGACAGAGCTAAACAGCGGTCGCAATAAAGAATCATAAGACTCTGCTTTTCGTCTAAGAGCAACTACCCATCTCTTAGCACTTGACGCTCTTTACCTACTCTGTTAATATCCATTATAGAATAAAATAAAAATTAAAACAAGTAACAGAGGTTAATATGACATATATAAAATGGTTAATAGAAAGAAAAACACCTATGGTGGATTTTACTGTTGAAAATGTAGCCTTTCTTCTAGAAAAATTAAATAATCCTCAAGATAGGATTAAAACTATCCATATAAGTGGTACTAATGGCAAAGGCTCATTAGTATTTTACCTAGAAAATGCTCTTTTTTTTAATAATTATAAGGTAGGAACTTTTACATCTCCTTATATGACAGATATTAATGATTCTATTGAGATAAATGGACAAAAAATTTCAAATGAAGATTATGAAAATGTATTGGCAAAAATTTATCCAATTGTTTTAGAAATGGATAAAATTAATAAGTATGTAACAGGATTTGAAATACAAGTTGCAGCAGCTTTTCTTTATTTCTATGAAAAAAAAGTTGATGTTGCAATTATTGAGGTTGGCATGGGTGGACGATTTGATGCAACAAATGTTATGAAATCACCTCTACTTAGTGCTTTTACAAGCATATCCCTTGACCATGCAAATCTCTTAGGAAAAACTTTAAAAGAAATTGCATGGAATAAGGGAGGAATAATAAAAAAATCTAGACCAACTTTTTTGTACCCCCAAAAAGATGAAGTTTACAAAGAGTTAAAAGAAATTGCCGATGGAAATAATTCTGAGATTTATAAGTTTGATTTTTCAGAAATTAATATTATAAATGAGGATATAAATGGAAATGAATTTTCTTTTAGAGAATATAAAAATGTTAGGACATCATTAATTGGTCGACATCAAGCCTACAATGCATCTCTTGCCCTATCAATACTTAGCTATTTAAAAAATTTTTTTGTACTTGATGATGAAAAAATAAGGCAAGGCATTTATAAGACAACAAACCCAGCAAGGTTAGAAATCATATCAGATAAACCTTTGATTTTAATGGATGGCTCTCACAACGAAGAATCCATAAATTCTCTGATATCAAACTTAGATAAATTTAATTATGAAAAATTAATTCTTGGCTTTTCAATATTAAGGGATAAAGAAAGAGAAAAAATAATAAAAAAATTGGCAAAATATGCAGATACAGTTGTTTTAACAGAAATTGATTCTGATAGAAAATCAGATATAAATGATTTATGTAACATTTTTAAATCTTATACTGATAAGAAAATTTATATGGAAACTGATATAGAAAAAGCAGTTAATAAAACTCTAGAGCTCTCCTCTAAAAAAGATTTAATATTGTGGTGTGGAAGTTTATATCTAATGAAAGATATAAGACATTTTTTAAAAAATCATAAATAGATAATTAATTAAAGAAAAAAGTAGCAATATGAAACTGCTACTTTTTTTTAATAGAAAATTAAATTAATTATTTTTTTCAAGGCTTGTCCTAAAGAAAAGTCCCCGAAATAAACTTATTTAATAAGAAATTTGTATCAAATTATCTCAAAGATAAAGGCTTGTCTAAAATTTCTTTTAAAATTACAGCATTTGCCAGGTCTGAATCCAAAAAATGCAAATCAAATTCCCTCGAATCAGTTTTTTCACTATCTTTCCCACTAATTTCAACGTCATCAGAAGCTTTTTTGATTTCCATTCTGTAAGCTTCTTCTTTTTTTTCTAACTGGTCATAGTATGCCTTTATCTGATTTTTTTCCTCTTGGGCCTTTCTCAAATATTCCTTATTGTCAAATTTTTTTACATTACTGTTTTCCTTCTTTTCAAATAAATTTTTAACAAAATCATGTGCCATTTCTCTATTTGAATCAACTCCATGGGATAAGATGTCCCTCAACTCTTGAAATGCACTATTATATTCTGGACTTCGTGGTTCTTTTTGAAGTTTTTTATTTGTAAGAATAGGATTTTTAGAAATGCTCTTTATAATCTCCCTATTTCTTTTAGCACTTTCAGATGAGAATTTTACTTCTTTTTCTTTATTTTCTTTAAGTTTTTTGGAATATTCAGTTTCCTTAGAAGATGTTTTTACTCTTCCTCCCGTCTTCTGTTTCTTTAAAATGTTAGACAAAGAAAAAGCGTAAGCAACAAGAATTATAAAAATAAAACTTTTTGGCATTATTTATTTTCCTTTTTAGTTTTATCACTGGTCTTAGAGATAGAATTTCTCATATCTGTATCTGAATTTAAATTTTTAATCTTATAATAATCTATAGCTCCTAAATTTCCAGATTTTAAAGCTTGTGCCATTGCAATAGGAACTTCTGATTCTGCTTCAACAACCTTAGCCCTCATAGCTTCAACTTCAGCCTTCATTTCTTGTTCACGAGCAAGAGCCATGGCACGTCTTTCACTAGCCTTTGCTTCAGCAATTCTCTTATCAGCTTCAGCTTGATCTGTTTGAAGCCTAGCACCTATATTTCTAGCTACATCTACATCTGCAATATCAATTGATAAAATTTCATAGGCTGTTCCAGAATCAAGTCCCTTTTCCAAAACTACTTTTGAAATTGAGTCCGGATTTTCCAAAACTGATTTATACGATTTAGAAGAACCTACAGTTGTTACAATACCTTCACCAACTCTAGCTATTATAGTTTCTTCTCCAGCACCACCAACAAGTCTATCAATGTTTGCCCTTACTGTAACTTTTGCTTTTACAATAACTTCAATACCATCTTGAGCAACCGCTGAAATATTTGGAGTTTCTATAACTTTTGGATTTACAGAAACTTGCACAGCTTCCAAAACATTTCTACCAGCCAAATCTATAGCTGCAGCTCTTTCAAATTGAAGAGGTATGTTTGCTCTTTGGGCAGCAATTAAGGCATCTACAAGAGTATTTACATTTCCTCCTGCTAAGTAGTGGGCTTCAAGACCAGAAATATCAAGGTTAAGACCTGCTTTTGTAGCCTTTATGGATGGATTTACAATCCTTGATGGTCTTACACGTCTTAACTTCATACCTACAAGATCAGAAATTTTAATTCTTACACCTGAGAAAAATGCCGTAATCCAAAGTCCCACAGGTACAAAAGAAAAAAACATTATTAAAAATACGAACACTAAGATTATGATTCCTAAAGAACCAACTTGAAAAATATTAGTCATATACACTCCTTTAATCAATTTTTTTCAACAAAAATTTTTGAACCACTAATTTTTATTATAACAACTTTTTCATCTTTATCTATATAAGAATTTGAAGAAATAACCTCAAATTCTCCCTTACATCTTTCATCTTCCTTATTATTTATAAGTCTTGCCTTTCCTACAGGTCTTAAAGGGCTTATAGTTAAAAGAATATCTCCCACTTTTACACAAGGACTATCAACGCTTAAATAACCTTGTTCGCTTGAAGATTCTTTTTTTAGTAAAAATTTGTCTAAAATTTTCAAATTATAACCCAATTTAAAAAGTATAAATCCAAGAATTAAGGAAATTATCAAAGCTATAGCCAAAGATACTAGGGCAAAGGTAAAATCTCCCATTGAATTAATTAAACCTAAGGCTAAAAGAATCATACCTGAAATACCGGGTAGACCAAAACCAGGGACTAAAAGTTCTATAAAGATAAGGATGATACCAACCATAAACATAACAAAACTGCTTATACTAGCACTTCCTGCCGAAAAGGTACCTAAAAAGAATAGGAATATACTTATTATTGAAATGAGTCCACCTAGACCAAACCCTGGACTAAAAATTTCAAAGACAATAGCCATCATGGCAATAGTTAGTAAAATTCTATGAACATTTCTATTTAGCAGTAGCTTCTCTAAAGTGTTTGCTAAAGAATTATCTTCATTATTTCTATTTGAAGAATTAAGATCACTATAATTTTTTGAGCTTACATAAGATAAGGTATAAGATCTATCCTTGTCAAAAATTTCTTGGGCAAAAACATTTGAAAAAGAAACTGCAAAAATTAGCATTAAAATAATTGCTATAAACTTCTTCATATAAACCTCCTATTTATTTATACCCATAAAAAATACCTTCTAAGAAATTTTTATTCTAATAGATATTATATATTATTTTCTTGTTACAATGTGTAAATAATAAAAAAAGTATCTATAGTTTTGAAAAATCCATATTAAATTAAAAATATTTTCTAATATTCCTACCACTATATTTCCCCTTAATATAAGACAATCATATATGTAATAAATTTATTTTAATTCCAAGGGCAATTTGAAAATCCAAAATTTATCAATTTACTTTAAAATATATTAAGTTTTTTAACAAATATCATTATCTATAATCTATAATATAAGCGTATAAGGAGGTTACTTATGTATATTAGAAAAGTCAGTCATATAGGTCTTACAGTTACAAATTTACAAAGGTCTATAGAATTTTATAGAGATATATTAGGTTTATACTATAAGGGTCAAATGGTGATGGAGGGAGCTTCTTCAGATGAGCTTTTCCAAAAGAAAAATATTTACGCAAAAGTAGGATACCTTTCTTATTCAAAAGAAAATTCTCCAGCCGATATAGAGCTTATTGAGTTTGTTGGAACTCCAATTACAAAAAGAAGTCCTAGTTTATTTGAAACTTCAATTTCAGAGTTATGTTTTGAAGTTTGGGATATAGAAAAATTTTATGAAATGCTCAAAGCCAAAAATGTAAAAACTATGTCTAGTCCTCAAGAATTTGATTCTACAAAGTATGGTATGGGAAAAAGTAAAGCCTTATATTTTTATGACCCTGACGGAAATATATTAGAAGCAATAAGGCCAATAGATTAATACTTATAATAAAAAAACCTAGGATATTTTCCTAGGTTAATTTAATAATTCTCTTGCTATTTTATTAACAGCGTTACCGTCAGCCTTTCCTTTTACTTGCGGCATGACAGCTTTCATCAATTTTCCAATGTCTTTCATTGAGGAAATATTTTCTTTATCAATTGCATCTTTTACAATTTCTTTTAAATCTTCTTGGGAAAGCTGTTTTGGTAAATATTCCAACAGAATTTTCATTTCGTCTTCAGTTTGTTTTACTAAATCTTCCCTATTTCCTTTTTTGAAATCTTCAATTGATGATTTTTTCTCTTTTAACTGCTTTGATATAATTGTGAGAATATCTTCGTCAGTAAGCTCAATACGTTCATCAACTTCTCTTTGTTTAATGGCTGAGCGTATTAGAGTTATAACATCTTTTCTTAATTTGTTATGGCTCTTCATTGCATCTTTAAGGTCTGCCATTAACTTGTCTTTTATAGACATAATTCACCCTCTTTAGAATCTATGCTTTTTACGACGCGCTTCTTCAGATTTTTTCTTTCTTCTTACGCTTGGTTTTTCGTAATGTTCTCTTTTTCTAACTTCTTTTAAAACTCCACTATTGGCGCATTGTCTCTTAAATCTTTTAAGAGCATTGTCTAAAGATTCATTTTCTCCAACCCTAATTTCTGACAAAATATCCCTCCTCTCATAGAAAAGAGTCGCCTCTCGGCATCAGAAATATTATATAATAAATTAATAGAAACTTCAATATTATTTTACAAATTCCTATAAAATCAATATTTACAGATAATTAATCTTCATATAAATAATTATATGATAAAATCTCTCCATTGTTATTTCTTATGTCAAAATCTCTATATATCTTTTTAACTTCTTTTAATAAAATAAATAAACCTATTATATTTGGTATTACCATAAGACCATTAAACATATCCGCCATTTCCCAAACTAATTCAATTTTTAATACTGAGCCTAAAATTATAAATAAAAGTACCAAAAATTGATAAATTCTCAAACAAACTTTTTTCTTGAATAAAAATTTAATGTTTGATTCTCCAAAATAATACCAACCTACAAGAGTGGTGAAGGCAAAGAATGTTAAAGAAATTGCCAAGAAAGATGAACCAACTTTTCCAAAAGCAATTTTAAAAGCTTCCATTGTAATCATTACAGATTGAAGGCTGTCTATTTGATAAGTCTTTGTTGCAATTACAACCACTGATGTTGCAGTACATACAAGCATAGTGTCAACAAAAACTCCAATCATTGCAACGCAGCCTTGTATTACTGGATGATCAACATGGGCAACCGCATGAGAATTTGGTGTTGAACCCATACCAGCTTCATTGGAAAAAAGTCCCCTTGCAATCCCATATCTTATGGCAGTTTTAACAGCAATACCTGTAGCTCCACCTAAAAGTGCCTTAGATGAAAAAGCACCTTCAAAAATTGCTTTAAAAGTAGGACCAATCATATTTGAAAATCTTACCATTACAACAATTGAACCCAATAAATAAATTACAGCCATAAATGGCACAACTGTTTCTGCAAACTTTGCAATTCTTCCCATTCCACCTATAAAAATAAATGCAGCAAAAATAGAAATAACAAAACCTATTATAATTGCAGGCATATTAAAAGCTTCTGCCAAAGCAAGGCTTATGGAATTAGATTGAACCATATTACCAACAAAGCCTAGGGCTACAACAATTAAAACTGCAAAAGTTGTTGCTAAAAACTTTCCTAGATTTTCAAAACCTTTATTTTTTAGTCCTTGTGATAAATAATAAGCAGGTCCACCTACTAAATCACCGTTCCTTCTTCTCCTGTATTTTTGAGCAAGAATTGCCTCTACTGAAATTGTAGACATACCAAAAATTGCTGTCATCCACATCCAAAAAACTGCTCCAGGACCTCCCATTGAAATGGCGGCAGCAACTCCACCTATATTTCCTGTACCAACTTGAGCAGCTACTGCTGTTGCCAAGGCTTGAAAAGATGACATTGAGCCTTTTTTAGTTTTTTTCTTATTAAAAATTCCTCCAAACGTCGATTTAAAACCTATAGGCAATCTTTTCAACTGAGGAAATCCTAAATAAATAGTGGAGAAAATTCCAAAACCTAGCAATATTATCATCATAGGTGGTCCCCACAAAATACTATTAATATTTTTAACAATATTAGTTAAATCAAGCATATATCCTCTCCTTAAAAAATTATAAAAAATAGCATGCAAAATCTTGCATGCCATAGATTATAACATAACTTTTAGTTTTAATAAATTAGTTCTGTACTACTTTTTTTCTTTTCTTAACTTTCTTCATTCTAAAAAAGTCTTCTCTTTCCTTTTCTCCTAAAATATCTTCAATATATTTTACTGTATTTTCAAATCTCGGAATTTGAATTTTGTCTAAGGCATTAGCTCTTTTTACTGTTTTCTTAATTTCATCAGCAAGCCTTATACATGAAGATTCAATCTGAGCCAATTCATAAATCAAGTACAATAAATTTTGCATATTTATAGAAGTATCATCTAAATCCATAGTTGAATCATGGAAAGAATATTCTGTTTTAACTTTTTTCTTATTAAACTTTATTTCAGGAATATCAACACCCATAACTGAACGATTAATAATTTCAAAATCTTCTTCAGGTGCCACATCTTTTGAAATTTCAGAAAGAAGCTCACTACCCATTGATACTGTTGCTGATTTTAAAGAATCATATGTCTTATCAAAAGTCTTTGAAATTTCTTCCTGCAAATTTTCAGCCTTTTTATTTAATTCCATTATTTCCTTAATAAGAACAGTTCTTTTTCTGTCTAAAAGTTCATAACCTTTTCTTGCAAAAGAAAGTTGAGCCTTTACTGCTAAAAGATTAGCCTTTGTAGGAACTACCTTAGTTGCCATTTTCATCACCTAAATATTTTTCCACATATTTTGGGCTGATTCTGTCCAGATATTCACGTGGTAAAATTCTAAGCAATTTCCAACCTAAATCTAGTGTTTCACCAATAGACCTATTTTCATCTTGTTTTTGAGATAAAATTTCCTTTTCAAAAGCTGTTCCAAATTCCAAAACTTTCTTATCTCCATCGGATAAGTCATCTTGTCCAATAATTTGAGCCAAAGCCCTAACATCTTGAACCCTAGAATAAGATGAGAAAAGTTGGGCAGATAAATCTGCATGGTCTTCTCTTGTGTATCCTTCACCTATACCATCTTTCATTAATCTTGAAAGAGAAGGTAGAATATTAATAGGTGGATAAATATCGCTTCCTTGTAAGTCACGAGAAAGAACTATTTGTCCTTCTGTAATATATCCTGTCAAGTCGGCTATTGGGTGTGTAATATCATCTGAGGGCATTGTCAAAATTGGTATAAGAGTTACTGAACCATCAATTCCTTTTATCATTCCTGCTCTTTCATACAAAGCAGCCAAATCTGAATAAAGGTGACCTGGATAACCCTTACGAGAAGGAACTTCTTCTCTACCTGATGAAACTTCACGAAGCGCTTCAGCATATGATGTAATATCTGTCATAATAACAAGCACATGAGTATTTTCTTCGTAAGCTAAATATTCAGCAGCAGTCAATGCACATTTTGGTGTTATAAGTCTTTCCATAATAGGATCGTCTGCGTAATTGATATACATTACAACCCTTTCATTAACTCCAGCATTTTTAAAAGCTTCTCTGAAAAAATCAGCTTCATCATGTTTAACTCCAATTGCAGCAAAAACTATGGCAAAATTTTCATTTTTATCTCCTGAAATTTTAGCTTGTCTAACTATTTGCGCTGCTAATTGATTGTGGTCAAGTCCTGATCCTGAAAATATTGGAAGTTTTTGACCTCTAATTAGAGTCATAAGTCCATCAATTGAAGAAATACCAGTTTGAATAAAGTTTCTTGGATATTCTCTGGCTACTGGATTAATAGGTCTACCACTAACATTGTAGAATTTACCTGAATAAATATCTCCACCTCTATCTATTGGTTTTGCAATACCGTTAAATACACGGCCTAATATTTCTTTAGATAGAGGAACTTCAAAAGGAACACCCGTAAATTCCAAGCCAGTATTATTTCCAGAAACTCCCATATTTGTTCCATAAACTTGAACAAGAGCTCTGTTGTCATCAATTTTTACGACTTCACCAACTTGTGTTTCATCTGTGGTTTTTGATTTAATCTTAACAACTTCTCCATAAGAAACTTGGTGAAGATTTGTAACTTCAATCAATGAACCTTCAATTTTTTCTAGTGTAAAATATTCTTTTTTCATTCCGTCACCTCATACTTCACCATAAGATTGGAATAAAAACTTCTAACTTTATTATTTAATTCTACAAACTTATCCATTTGGTCATTTCCAATATTATATTTCATATTAATTACTTCGCCATAAATTTCGTCATTTCTGATTATGGATATTGGAATATTTTCAGATAATGCTTTTTTACCTTCTTCATAAAGAAGATCAATTGTTTTTAGCATTTCAAATTGTTTAGTTAAAGGCACAAAGGTATCTGTATCATTAAAAGCATTTTGTTGTAAAAATCCAACCTTTACCACTCTTGAAATTTCAAGCACTAACCTTGATTCATTAGGTAATACATCTTCACCAACAAGCATTACAATTTCATTTAATTTAGCTTCTTGATGCAAAAGGTCTAAAAATTTATTCTTTAATTTAGGTAAATCACCATCAAGATTTATATCATAGTAATTTTTAAGTGCATCATTATATTGTGAGTATGAATTCATCCAGTTAATTGCAGGATAGTGTCTTGCGTAGGCAAGGTCTTTATCTAAGGCGATAAATACATTAACAAATCTTTTTGTATTTTCAGTAACTGGTTCAGAGAAGTCACCACCGGCTGGAGATACAGCACCAATAAGTGTTACTGAACCTTCATGTCCTGAAAAACTTTCCACATAACCAGCTCTTTCATAGAACTCTGCAACCCTTGATGGTAAATATGCTGGGTATCCTTCTTCTGCAGGCATTTCTTCCAAACGTCCAGAAATTTCTCTTAAAGCTTCAGCCCAACGTGATGTAGAGTCAGCCATTAAAGCAACGTGATATCCTTGATCTCTAAAATATTCAGCGATAGTTACCCCTGTATAAATGCTGGCTTCACGAGCAGCTACTGGCATATTTGATGTATTTGCAATTAAAATTGTTCTTGCCATCAAAGGTTTACCAGTATTGGGGTCCATTAATTTTGGAAAATCTTCAAGAACTTCTGTCATTTCATTACCACGTTCACCGCAACCGATATAAACAATAATATCAGCATCACAATATTTTGCAATTTGGTGTTGGGTCATAGTTTTACCTGTACCAAAGCCTCCTGGTATTGCTGTTGTACCACCCTTAGCTAAAGGGAAAAATACATCAAAAATTCTTTGTCCTGTAACTAAAAGCTTATTTATTGGAAGTCTTTCTAAGCATGGTCTTGGAACTCTGACTGGCCAATCTTGGCTAATTTTTACAGAAATTTCATTTCCTTCCTTGTCCCTAACTTTAAGAACTTCTTCTTCTATATTGTATTTACCGTCACTTTTTACTGAAACAACTTCTCCCTCAACTCCAATTGGTATAAGAACTTTATGTGTGATTATATCTGTTTCAGGAACTTCAGCAAATATTTGACCTTGGCTAACCTTATCTCCTACCTTTACAAGGAAGTGAGTTTGCCAAAGTTTTTCGGTGTCAAGAGAAATTAAGCCTATACCTTCTGGCATAAAATTGCCATGCTTATCTTTAATATTTGTAAGAGGTCTTTCAATACCATCAAAAATATTTGATATCAGACCAGGACCAAGTTTTACAGATAGTGGAGCCCCAGTTGAAACTATTGGACTTCCAGCTCTTAAGCCTTGTGTCTCTTCATAAACTTGTACTGTACCCAAGTCTTTTTCTATAGATATAACTTCCCCAATTAACTTTTCTTCACCTACTACAACCATTTCACGGATTTTAAAATCCTTCATGTTGTAACCAACAACTACGGGGCCATCAACGCTTTTTATATAAGCTGTATTCAATCTTCCACCTCTTTCATTATCAAATGTAACATTGAACCAATCTTATAACGACTATCTTCAATTTTTTCAGATAGACTTAGATTTATTTCGTAGTTCCCATTTTTATCAGAAATTATTAATCCACCAATTAATTTTTCAGGCAATCTTTTAAATTCCACTGAAATATTATGGCGTTTAGCCTCTTCCAATATTTTGTCTTTTAAAGCATCGCTCTCAGCATCTCTCAAATACACATAGATTTCATCATCATCTAAATCTTCTAAGGCTTTAGCAAAAGTGCCAAGGACATACTTGCTATAATTTTCTGTTTTTGTATAATCTTTTAATCTTATCCTTACCTTTTCCAAAAGTTGATCTAATTGTCTTTCAGCCTCAAAAAGTTCGGCAATACGATTTTCTTCATGAGCTTTTGAGACTAATTCATAACCATTTTTGTTAGCTAGATCAACTCTTCTTTTTACAATTTCAGAAGCTGTTTTTTTAAGCTCATCTTCTTTTTCTTTTAGTTTTTGATTATATAAATTCTTTTCATCCTCTAATTTTTTTCTACATTCTTCACTTTTTTTGGCATAAACCATATGTGTGAAAATTGTAATTTTATTTTCTAGTAAAATCATATTAACCTCATCAACTTATTTTAATTCCTATGGAGTCCTTAATATATTTAAGAATAAAATCTTTTTCCAATCCCTTCTTCAAATCCGGAATTGTAACTACAAGAGGCATTTTTTGTTCTTTAACTTTTATTAGCTCATCTTGGATTTTATCTTCAACTCCTCTTGTTAAAATAATTATTCCAATATTATTATCATGAGTAGCTGCATATAAATTCTTCTTAAGGTCCTCTTTATCCTTGCAATATACTCCTTTGACTCCAGCCAACCTAAGACCTGTTATTATATCTTTGCTGTCAGATAGAAGTATAGATTTCATTATAGTCTACCTAAAATCATTATAGAAATAATAAGTCCGTAAATTGCAATACCTTCAGCTAGTCCAAGGTAAATCATAGTCTTACCTAAAATTGATGAGTCTTCAGAAATAGCACCAATTGCTGCGGCACCTACTTGTGATACTGCAAGACCAGCACCAATTGAAGCAAGTCCTGTTGAAAGTCCTGCTGCTAAAAATCCTAAACCGCTACCTTGTTGAGGTGCATTTGTTGCTGCCCTAGTAATTTCTGGAACTAAAGTAATAACTCCAAATACAATTACTGGTACAAAAATAATCAAGTTAAGTCTGATAAAAGCTCTAATAAATTTTTGTGACTTCTTTTGTTTAGAAAGAATTACATAACCTGTGCTTGCGAATATAGCAACTAAGGCTAAAATTGATAAAATCATTAATTTTTCCATAATACTCTCCTTTAATTTTCTTTTAAATTTACATAATCTGGGTTGAATTCATATCCATCACCCTTATAATATTTACTAAACATTTCATAATATTCAAGTCTTAGAGATTGGATAAATACAATAAGACCTTCAAGGCATATTATAACAATATTACCTAATATCAAAATTAATAAATTTCCTGGGAATTTACCTATCATTTGAGCTAAAGTTTGAAAAGCTAAGAATAAACCAACGTGGTTAATAGCAAAAGCACCAACCCTTATGAAAGAAATAATTCCACTCATTGTAGATAAAAGTGCTTCAAGAAGTCCAAACGCTCCTTCTATATAGTAATCTCCAGCAGAAATTTCAGGTATTTCTTTAGTTACCGCAGATTTTATAGCCCTCTTTAAAATCATAAGCACAAGAGCTAATATTATCAAAGCTAAGGAAACACCATTATTAATTAATCCTTGGGCTCCCATAACATTCATACCTATATTAATCATAGCAAAGAATATTATGACACCCATAAATCCTTCCTTGTCAAATATGGCATCAAAAGTTTCCTTTCTAAGAAGCCTATTAACAATTCCCAATATATAAGATATAAATAAAAGACCTATACCAAAATAAATGGCAATAACAAGAGTTTTATTTATATTATCAAAAGGTTTAAACCATAAACCCTTTAATATATCTTCTCTTCCAAAAACTGAACCGTATAAAATACCGAATATACATGATGAAAGACCCATTCTCATCAAAAGTTCTCCGAAGTTTTTGCTTTTTCTTGCTAAAAGAATTCCTCCTATAAAAAACACAGCCCCTTGACCTAAGTCCCCAAACATAGCTCCAAAGAGTATCATATAAGTAATCGCTAAGAAAGGTGTTGGGTCAATTTCACGATAATTAGGAGTTCCGTACATATTTATTAAAAGTTCAAAGGGTTTAAAAAAATTTAAGTTTTTTAATTTAGTAGGTGGATTTACACTGTCTTCCGGCTCAATAAAAGCTACACTTACATCATCATAAGCATATAATATATTAGCCAGTTTATCTATATCAGAAACCCCAACCCAGCAGGACATATAAAAGTACTTTTTACTCTTTGTTAAATACTTTTTAACCTCTTCAATCTTTTCATAAACAAGCATTGAAGCAAGAGTAACCATCAATTTATCCCTCTTATTTGTATACAAATCTTTCTTAAAAGATTCAATATCAAAAAGTTCCTTCTTTAAATCTGTTTCAGTTTTCTTTAAATTAAGAAGAATTTCTTTAGCTGTTCCCTTTTCATTTACAGAAAGGTCAATGTCCCTCCAGTTTAATGACTTTAGAACCCTATCCATTTCGCTTTGCATATCATTAGGATAAATAGCAAGATAGATTTCATTGTTGTCAATAGTTGCTGTATGGAAAATCATAGCAACAATAGTATCATAAGATTTTTTTAGCCTTAACCTTCCATCTTTATCTAAAATCCCGAATCTAACTGTAAAATATTCCATGTTGGAGATTTCAGAAAGATCTAAATTAACATTTTTAAATAATTTATAATTTTCCTCTATACTTTCAACAGCCTTTAACTTTTCACGAGTTTCTGTAGATTTAACCATTTTTTCTCGCATTATTTGATAAAACTTTTCAAAATCAATAGATAAATCAATTTTATCTAGAAATTCTTCATCAATTTTATCAATTTGCAAAAATTCCATAATTTCTCTGGCTCTTTTTACAGTTTCTTGATTTTTAATATTACTTTTAAAGGTTGTTATATAGTTTAATTCTATATTCCTTTCAAGATTTCTTTCATCTTCAAGACTGAATACAAAATTATTTTCATCTAGTTGTGCTTGAGAAGAAACAAATTTAGCCGATTTTACCTTTAGAATATCCAAGATTATATTATCCATATCATCTAAAGGTGCCATGGCATTCATCATTCTCATTTTTTCAACTGCCATAATTTCACTTCCTTACATTTACAAGGTAATCACTAACTTTACCTTTGCCAATATCAAGTCTTTGGGCTTCCATAAAGATTTTAATATCCCTAAGTTGGGCCTCAAAAACTACTATAAAACTCAATAAATGACCAAAATTACTGTGAGTTTTTCTGAATTCTTTGCACGCAAAGTCATAGCAAAGCCTATTGGCGCTAACAGAAACATTTGCTATAGTTTCTCCATTCTCATTAAATAAAAAATCATAAGGTGTCTTACTAAGAATAGATTTAAAACCCTTAATATTATCGAGATGCGATAATTCCCTTAAAGTTTGGAAATTTAAGTATTTGCCACCAAATATTATAAAATTTATCAGTTCTTCATCTAACAATTTGTAATTTACAGAACCTCTATAAATCCAAATAATATTTGCTATATCTATTTTTCTGCCAAAAATTTCTGTAAACTCTTCTTTGTTTTCTTTGGAAAAGGCTTTTACGCATTCAATAATCCTTGTATAATACAATTTATCAAGGTTCATTTCCATATAGAACAATATTTGATCACTTGGTTCATCAATGTAGGTTCTTAAAGTTCTATAATAAATAGAATTTTTACACTTCTCAACAAAAGTTTTTAAATCCATATCGGCAATATCAAAAGTCTTACCATTTAACGAAAATTCATAAGTTTCCTTATTTCTATCTCTTACAAGAAATCTAAGAGCTTTCTTAAGGTCATTATATTCCTTTACTCTAATATATTCATTAAGAAAATCCCTATAAGGACCACTTAAATAAGAAATAAGTCTTTTAAGTTGCTCATACAAAAACGTATCTAAAGCACTTTCAGCTTCATTAGTATTCATTCCAAAATTTAAGTCTTTAAAAAGTTCCTTCGATTTTAAAAATTCAACAGTATCCTTAAAAGAATTTGTTGAAATTAAAGGTTCAAAGTCCTCAGGGCTTAAAAGTTTAGAATACATAGCATCAATTTTTGCATTAATAGCTACAAAATTACTCATAATCATCCTCATCTAAGATAATTTTTAAAGCCTTATCAATTAAATGGTTTTCTTCCTTGTTGTAATCATCTTCAACTTTTTTAAGCTTCTTTCTGTTCTCGCTTAGAATTAAGGAAGCTTTATCTTCAAATGATTTTGTGATTTCATTATATTTACTCTTTGCAAGGTCCTTTGCTTGTTCAAGAGTTTTATTTTCCATATCAATAATCCTTTTTTGTAAATCTTCTCTGAGATCAAAGATTTCTTTGTTGGTTTTGTTAACCATTTCCTTAGTCTTATTGTCTATGGCAATTATACTATCTATGCTCTCTTTCAAACTTCTCCCCTTCCTTTAAAATAAAATTACGCCAATAATATGATTATATTCTTTTTATTTAATTAATCAATAGGTTTTGAAAAATTTTTTTTATGGCGGTTAAACAGTTGAAATTTAGGGATTAAAAGCCTCAAATAAATGATTAAAAATAAGCTCAAGCTGGCTTGAGCTGTCAGTATTTATAAAATTGTGATTTTTTTCTTCTATGCCCCGTTTTGAGAAACTTCTAAAAAAATCCTGTGCTTGTCATTTTCAGACTTACACAGAGATGGACTATATCCTTACTTAAAAATTGAAAATTATTCTACATCAAAGCATCAACTAAATTATGTTTTGAAAAATATAGGAACATCATCTAATGCCATAAGTAGAGAAAATGAAAATTCAAATGGTAAGAAATCTATTAAGCATTATATAAAAAAGCATGACATTATTCCTCTTTTGGTTCTTATAAATTTCCTTACTTTTGGAAATATATCTTATTTTTATAATTACCTAGATGAATCTCTTCAAAATAAAATTGCTAGAGCTTTTGGTGAGAGATATAAAGAAAGTTACCAGTATCTCAATTGATGACATATTTGCAATTTCAGGATTTCATAATAAGTGGTTATTAACTTAGCTACTTATTTTTTATTTGCTCACGATTATCTTCAATTTATTAAACGACTTCATCATATTCATTTCGATTTTCCTATTTTTTCAGCTAATTTTAGTATAGATGAAAAGCTCTTTTCCTACTCTAAGGTATTAGCAGACGTTTTACGGATTTCATCTAATAGAAACTCATAACTTGCAAAGCTCGATAAGCATGGCTTTGTTGATTATCATTATTTAATCATGTTACCACTGATTTTATCAAATATTTCTTCTCTTAATTTCCAAATACCTGAATATGGCTGTTCAATATAGCTAATGTTTTTGTCTTTATATAAATACGCTATGCTTGGACTATCTACTGCATTTTTGTGATGGAATTTAAAGATAAGATAATCATTAATATTTGTGGGCTGGTCGTTAACACTTTCCCTACCGGTATCATTGGTGTTTCCCTCAATGTCTGCAATGATGACTGCAATTTCATCTTGATTCTCAATTTTCAAACGATCTTCTGAAGTATTTTTCATAATTTCAATTTCTTTTATTTCTTCGGCTTTTGGTAGATTTATTTTTTTATTACTACCACATGCAGTTAATGACAAAATAGTGATTAAAACTAATGCCATTCCAAGATATTTTTTCATAGTTTTCATCTCCTTTTTCTATTTATTGTAATTCTCCCTCGGTACAATTCTACACTTTGGCGTAAAAGGTCCTCTTGGAATTATTTCTGTATTTAGTTTTACTATTAAGTCATGAGTATTTTCTTCGCATCACTTGCACAAATTTACAGATAGAGTAACTCTATATAATTTTTGACAAACAATTAGCATTAAGGTGCATATTATAAGCATCGTTACTTGATATGACAAATGCAAGAAAATCATCATTATAACAGGAACTGCAATCATAAATATTGCAATAAAATTGGTTAGTATGGCTGCTGTACTATGCTTTATTACACTTATCTCATCATTCCATTTTAATTTCATATATCTTATGTTAAGATACAGTCCTACTACAGAAATAAATAACGAGTAACATATCGGAACAACCAATACCAAAATCATTTGAATCACATTTAATTTAACTTTCAAGAAAATCATTGTAACTGCGAAAAAATATCCTATAGAGTGTATTAAGATATTTACTGCTATTTTGCTGTTTACAACTTTTGCAATAGACACTGGTGATGATTGCAATATCCATAGGTTGTTGCCTTCTAACGATATAGAGGATGATGTTGTGCAAGACATTATTAGAAACGAAGCAATGACCAATGATCCGTATTGAGTGAGGATTAATTCCAATGAGCTTATTCCAAACAGATTTTCTATATTAGAAATTCCAAATAGAATACATCCACACGATACAAAACACAAAACCATAATTCCCAAAGCAGTATTTATTACATAACTGCTTGAGCCTAAATACCGTCTCAATTCTTTTTCAAACAATGCTCTAAATGGTGTCTTTATCTTAATAGTTAAGTTAGCATCTCTTTTCCCTTGAAAACTTCTATTTAGAAACAGGTGTATTTTATCATAATTTTTCATCGTCAAAGTGCAATACAAACCGAATATTACAGCTGAAGCTAACACGAAAATAGCAAGTCCAATGTATAAACCTTCTCCTATATAAAATAACTTTGCTAAAGGAAATATTTTTATAAGCTTATTCTCAATAATTTTTTCTAACGCTGAATATTTCACCCCACGATTCATTGATATAGCTATAAAATATCCCATGAAAAGCAAGAATGATAATATGATATTCACAATATTTTTTCTTTTACATAAACTACCTAACATCTCGATTAAAATCGCTAAACCAGAAGCTACACACATAGGGATGATAGGGATAATTATGCTTGTTACTAAAAAAATAAAAAATAGCTCAATTGAGATGTATTGTTTAAATACTAATAACATCACATCCGGTAACAATATGCTTTCGCATATAATTAAATCTATTAAATATAGTATAAAAAACTTACTTGCAATGATTTCAGATTTTTTTATCGGGAAAGAACTAAGCATTTCAAAGTCTTTGTTATAAAAGAAAATAGAATTACTTTTAAAAATCGTTGCTAAAACCACAAAGAAAAATGATATGGAGACCCCATATGATACAGCATACTTATATAAACCCATTTCTATAATCGATTTTATTGAAAAAAAATTATACAAACAAACCAACAAAAATACAGAAAATAAACTTAATGAAGTATATATCAATGTTTCTTTTTTATTTCTCTCTTCGTTTCCGATATTAAGGAGATTAATAACTTGATTTTTTACAAGTATGATAGTATTTTTCATTTTTTAATCATCTCCATAAAATATTGCTCTAATCCATCAGAATTTTTTAATATTTCTGTTGTTTCCCCCTCAACAATCAAATGTCCATTATCTATCATGGCAATCTTATTACACAACTTTTCTGCAACTTCTAAAACATGTGTTGAAAAGAAAATTGCTCCACCATTTCTCGCTAATTTTCTCATTTCTTCTTTTAGTAAATATGATGATTTAGGATCTAATCCCACAAAAGGCTCATCCATTACTAATAACTTAGGGGAATGAATCAATGCTGAGATAATTACAATTTTTTGTTTCATCCCATGTGAATAGGATGAAATTCTATTGTTTAGAAAGGATTTCATTTCAAACAAGTTTGAGAAATATTCTAACTTTTCTTCTCTTATATTTTTTTCGACCTCGTATAAATCAGATACAAAATTGGCATATTGAAATCCTGTCAAGTTTTCATATACATCCGGATTATCCGGTATATAAGCAATATCTTTTTTATAAACTTCATTTTTTCTGTTTACTTTTTTACCGTTAACAATGATTTCACCATCAAAATCATGGATTCCCACGATAGCCTTTATAGTTGATGTCTTACCTGAACCATTAGAGCCAATAAAAGCATATATATCACCCGCTTCTACTGTTAAATTTAAGTTAGCAATTGCAACATAACCATTACTATAGGTTTTCGAAAAATTACTTATTTTCAGCATAATTCCTCCTAAAAATAGCCCCAGCAGAATAATCTGTCTGGAGCTATTTTACTCTGCACTATGTTCTTATCTCAAAGCTAAAAATATTACCAAGAAACTAATTGCTATTACACTTAATGGTACAAGATAGTATTTCCATGTTGCTTTTTCACTTCCTTGAAACTTCGCAAATGCAATAAAGTTAATAAGTAAATATGCAAATGGAGCTCCGTAAGTTAAATAAGTTTTAGCAATCGTACCATTAACATTTCCAGATGAATCCCAGTGTACCGGTACTACATCAGGTAAATTTTTACCAAATACCAAGAAAATGCCAACTGTGGCTAAACATAAAATACTACTGATAATCAGGTGCTTAATCTTTGATGATTTCATTTTTCTCCTCCTTTTCTTTTTTTTAATAACACAATGGAATATATCAACGGAATGACATATAGCAGCGTTGCATAACCCACTATCCAAAACCATTTATTTGAAACTCCAAAAGAGAGCATCAAAACTCCAGATAAAATCCACAAATAACCTGCCAACCTATGCACTTTAAACCATAGTACAGGTTTATCTAAAAGCCAGAAAAATTTTAGACCTATAAACCGACTTGGCTTTGTTTTAGGCAAATAATTTCCAACTGCGATAATAATTAAAGCTACTAATACATGCATTATTTCCTGAGTATAGTTTTCATTCGATTGATCAAGAATATACTTCCCATATTGTGATATGGCAAATAGCACAGGAACGCTCATTGCAATTGGCAATATTAATTTATGTGGCAGCCTATCCTTTTTCGCAAGTCTTCCACCTATAATGTCTAAGCCTATGCTAAATGCTGAAACTATTATTGGTAATATATACAACTTATAAAAACCAATTTCTCGGTTTCCAGTAGTTAATAGATAGATACTTGCCGAAAAACTAAGCAGTATTATTACCACATACCATTTTTTATTCTTCATTTTCCACCCCTTGAAACTGTGATAACCAAATTATCATTTCCTCAAATACGGATATATTTATGTCATAGTATATGAAATTCTTGTACTTTCTCTCTGTTACCAACTCTGCCTTTTTTAGTAAGGATAAATGATAAGATATGGTTGAGTTAGATAAATCATATTTTTCAGCAATTTCTCCCGCTGTAAGTGATTTTTGCTTTAAGGAAAGTAAAATATCACGCCTCACAGGATCTGCTAATGCTTTAAATGTATTCGGAAATCCCACTAAATTTACCTCTTCTAATCTATTTTAATGCTCGTCATAAAACTATTTCGATTTATTTCTAAATAGATTGTACTACCTTTCGCAAACAATGTCAATTCTATTTTGAAATTTTTCGAATTACCTACATACTATTCGATCACTATTAGCTATTGCTAATACGCTCATATTCTTTTCCCGGTATCCCTGCTCTTTTCAAAACCTTTAGCTTTTCCTGTTTTTTCTCCTCTCGTCTTGCCTTATACCTTTCCTCATATTCCTGTTGTTTTCCGTTCGCTTTACGCTTCAAATAATTTTGGTGAAGCCTGTCTTTTCTCTCATTGATTTTTTGTTCTTCTTCCTCAATCTTTAGTCTTTCTTCTTCGGTCAGTTCTTCTTTCGGCGGTTCATAGTTACCGATAAAATTAAAATATATTTCTATTTTTTGCTTGGATGTTTGACTGCCTTTTCTATCCCTTTCATGAATGATAATCTTCTCTATAAACTCATTTATCATTGTGGTTGTGAGTTCATCAAAGTTTTCATAACGACTGATAAGAGATATGAATTTTCTTGCTCTGTCTGTTCCTTTTTCACATCTTGATATTGCAATTTCTAAGTCTTTAATCTCTTTGCTTAATGTAAGTTGCTCTGTTTCATATTGGTTATTTAGGATTTCATAGCGATTATTTGGTATCTTATTCAGAATCATATCTTCGTAAATTCTGCACATCAATCGTTCGAGTTCCTGAAGTCTATTTTGGCTTTCCGTTAATCTTATCTTTTTCTTTTCTATCTCTACTTTTTCCTTTTCTTCCATTTCATTTTGAATGGAACGGATAAAGGCTTCGTTATCTTCATCAAGGTATTTTTTAATATCTTTCAGTGTTTCCCTAATAAGGTTTAATACCACTTCCGCCTTTATTCGGTGTCCTGATTTACAAAGTGTTCCACAAGGTACTTTCGTGTAGGCACTGCAATTGTAATAAGGGATATTCTTGTAATTATTTGTCCTATGAACATACATCTTACTACCACAATCAGCACAATACATTAGTCCTGTCAGTGGGTGATATTCACCCCAACCATCAGGATACCTTTTTACATTTCCTCTTATCCTTTGCACATTATCAAAGGTTTCTTGGTCTATGATTGCTTCGTGGGTATTTTCAAATATCAGCCAGTTATCTTCGGATACATATTTACTTTTCTTATCCTTGAAATGCTTTCTTGTTTTGAAGTTGACTGTATGACCTAAGTATTCTTTTTTCTTTAAGATACTTGCAATGGTAGAACTGCACCAACGATAAGGATGTTCAAAATTTTTGCTTTGATGTAGTCCATATCCCAATTTCTGTTGATGATAAGCGGGTATATCTATCTTGTCGGCTTCCAATATTTTTGCTATTCGATACGGACCATTACCTTGCATGGTCAGGTTAAATATTCGTCTTACTATCTCGGCTGCTTTTTCATCTACAACCCACTTATCTTTGTCTTTTTCATCTTTGATATAGCCATAAGGTGGAGTGCTTGCCGTATGCTTTCCGCTTTCTCCTTTTGATCTAAATGTAGATTGTATTTTTCTTGAAGTATCTCTTGCATACCATTCATTCATAATATTTCTAAAAGGGGTAAAATCATCTTCTCTGTAAAAGCTGTCTACATTGTCATTGATAGCAATCAGTCTTACGCCCTTTTGTCTTAATATCTCCATACATTGACCGACTTTGAGATAATCTCTGCCGAGTCTACTCATATCCTTTACGATGATACAACCGATTTTTTCCAGTATTTACTCCATTCATCATTTCCATAAAGCCTGGTCTGTCAAACTGTGTTCCGCTTATTCCGTCATCTGTAAAATGGATGATGTTGGTTAAATTATTCTTACTTGCATATTCTTCAAGGATTTTCTTTTGATTAACGATTGAGTTACTTTCTCCTTCTAGTTCATCATCTCGACTTAATCTCTCATAGAGTGCTGTTATCTTTTCAAAATTCCTCACTTTTTCCTCCTTCCTCTTAATTTCTTAAATAAAAAAGAATTAAGAAGTACATATATCACTAAAACAGTGATTAAGTGTTCTCCTTAATTCTATTACTCCTTTAGATAATTCATCTTATCTTCATCTATTTTCATTAAAGCTCCAGCGGGTAAACCGCCGTAAACTTGATATTCAGCAAAAGCATCTTCTTTGTCGCCATCATAAGTTTGAAGAAATTCAGAAAATACAAGGGGCATAATATGGATCTCATCACCCCTACCTGCAAATTCAGTAATGACATCTTTAGATAAGAATTTAGAATTACTCCCAGTAACATAAACATCAAAATTATTTTGACGCAAAAATCCATTTAAGACTTGCTCAAAAGATTTAAGCAATTGAACTTCATCTAAGAGGATATAAAATTTTTCGCTGTCATTCGTTTGGCTCATAATATAGTCTAAAAACTTTTTAGGATCTACTAATCTTTCACCACTTAGTAGATCTAAATTCATTAAATTTTCGCCAATTTTTAATAAATCCCTAGCCGAATCAAAGGCAAATTTTATAATATGGTTTTCATCAGCTCCACTTTGGGTCAAATAATTATAAAATAGATTATTAAGCAAATAAGATTTGCCACTTCTTCTTATTCCTGTAATAATCTTAATGAACCCATTGTCTTTTTTTCGTATTAATTTATCTAAATAATAATCACGTTTTATTTCCATACGCCTACACCTCTTCCTATTTAGAATTATTTCCGTTTTGGAACTTAATCTAAGTATATTGTAAAGTGTAAGGTCATATAATTCAAATCTATTTAGAAATAATTCCATATGGGACATGTTTTTAAATTAGTGTTTAGCCCTTCCATTCAAGTATTTGTCCAGTTTTTATTCAAGTATTTGGTAACTATTCTATATTTAAATCTTTATGATATAATTCCTAATGAAGAAGCCCTTACCATACATGGCGGGGCTTTTTTGCAATCAAAATACCCGATCTACACCGCTTTAAGAGGTATGTCGGGTTCTGTTGGTTTGATTGAATATTTAGTTTTTATTCTTGTCAATTTTCTATTTCAACTTAAACTGAAGATTTAAATATTACTTTAAGATTTTCATCATAAACTATAATCTTTTATATTCGTTAATTTGTAATTGAATCCACCGCTACCTTCACTATTACATTAGCATTAATAATTGTATTTACATTTGTGTTCATACAACAATTGCATTAGCAGCTAAAATTATAAGAATTAATCCTACACCCCTAGACTCAATGTCGTCACCTTGTATTACCGATTTATTTTTTCATTTTCAATATACACAACTTTATCTTTTTTTAATTCTTATAGATTCTAACTATTTTCTTTTTTCGCCAAAGCATTATTAACTTTATATAAAATGATGAAGTAGAATAGCATTTGCAATACAACTATGATTGTCATAGTTGTATTAGTTAGACTATTACTAAATATTATTATAATATTTAGTAATATAAAAAATATAGTATATATGCGAAAAAGTTTAGCTGCATACTTATGGGCATAATTCCAGTTTTCTTTTGATTTCATACTTAATGCTGTTCTAAATCCACTATACTTACTGATATTTCCATTTGCTTTATACTTATAAAAGAAAGACAAAAACAATCCTGCTATAGGTAATAAACTAATTACAATTTTTTCAAAATTCATACAAAACCCTCTAAAAATCCTAAAAGCTACTACTTTCAACACTATTATAACCTATAATCTTATTTTTGACATCAGTACTACACTCTCCATATGGCTATAGTTGCCAGTATGAATAAAAATTTATATTTCTCAAAAGCTTCGTATGTTTGAATATGTCTTTTAATAGGATACCGTCAACTAACTAAAAAACATCCCTATCTCTAGAGCTGTTTAAATTTTACTTCTCTTTTATCCTGGGTTAAACACATTTATATCCATCTTTTGTTAGTCCCAGTAATTTTTAATAGTCAGATAAATTTGACTTCTTTTATTTATTTTTTAACTTTTTATACTTATCTCCACTTCCTATACCAAAAAGCATTGAACCGATGATCCATGCATATTCAGTTTTCCCAGTTTTATAGGACATATATATTGAAGCTATAAGTGCAATAAATGCTAAAATTGTTATTACTAACCACAGGTTCTTTTTTCCCATTTTTATTTCTCCTCTCCCTTAAAAAAATCTATAAAATCTATCCTATTTTCTTATTTAAAATTTTTCTATGGATTTCATAGGACATATCCCAAAAATAAATCTATATATTGGAAATTTGTTATAATAATATTATTTTATATAATTATTGTCAATTTCACTTTTGCCCTTGTTTATTTCATAAAAAATTTGTTAGTAAAAATATATAACTTTTAGAACATAAAAAAAGAGACCGCCTAAACGGTCTCTAAAAATTCAAATTAATAGGAATTAATACCATCCTCTTAATTTCATAGCTTTAGCTAGTGATTTAACACCATACATATAAACAGCTTCTCTTGGAGTTACTTTGTATTCATCAGCTATACCAAATACTCCATTGATAGCTTTCATCATGTCAGCTTCTTGTTTTTCTTCAACTTCTTTTTCAGTCCAATAATATCCATATTGATTTTGAACCCATTCATAGTAAGAAACAAGAACTCCACCAGAGTTAGTTAAGATATCTGGTACTAGTGGAATATTAACTTCTGCAAGTCCCTTATCTCCTTCTGGAGTTGTAGGTCCATTAGCTGCTTCACAAACTAATTTTACATTAAGTTTTTTAGCAACATCATAAGTGATTACATTTTCAAGAGCTGCTGGTACTAAAACATCATATTTTCCAGTCCAGAATTCATCAGCAGAAATTTCTTTTGCTCCTGGGAATCCTAATACTGTGTGGTGTTCATTTTTGTAAGCAAATAATTCTTCATAGTTAATTCCGTCTTCGTTATAAAGAGCGAAGTTTCCTTTTGATTTATCCCATTCAGCAAGTGCTACAACTTTTGCACCTTGTCTAGCAATGTTTTTAACTGTGAAAGTACCTACGTTACCGAAACCTTGAACAGCTACTCTTGCACCTTTCATTTCGATGCCGTATCTCTTAGCAGATTCTCTAACTACTATAGAAACACCAAATCCAGTTGCTTCGTTTCTTCCTTGAGAACCACCAAATTCTACTGGCTTACCTGTGATACATCCAAGATCCATCTTGTCGCCATTTACTTTGATATATTCGTCCATCATCCAAGACATGATTTGTCCGTTAGTATTAACGTCTGGTGCTGGAATATCAATTCTGTCGCCTAAGTATCTATAAAGTCCTCTGATATAACCTCTAGAAAGTTGTTCTAGTTCTCTTTCAGAAAGTTCAGATGGATCTACACAAATTCCACCTTTTCCTCCACCATATGGAAGACCAAGTGCTCCACCTTTAAAAGTCATCCAAAGAGAAAGAGCTTTAACTTCGTCTGCGTTTACGTTTTGATGGAAACGAACTCCACCCTTAGCTGGACCTACTGCTGAATTGTGAGCAGCTCTCCAACCTTTGAAAGTCTTAAGGCTTCCGTCATCCATTTTTACTGGAATCTTAATTTCTATAACTCTTTGTGGTTCTTTTAAAAGTTCATAAACTGCTGGATCTTCTCCAAGTTTATCGCAAGCATTTTTAACCTTTGCTTGAGCTGATAACAATGGATTTAAATTATCTGTCATTTTTATACACTCTCCTTATCTCTGTTATGTATTGTATTAACAATTCCATACAATTGGATTATATCATAGGGAAATTTTCTTTTCAAGTTCGCCAACTTTTTTTACGTTTTTTAACGTTTTCTTGACATTATTTTGCGATTTTTAAAATCTCTTCCCTCGCGTAAAGTTATTTCGTAAAAACTGATTATTGCAATAAAGAATTGCTTGAATTTCTTATAAAATTTATACAAATATATATTTAATTTTTTTCTTGATTTTTATGAAATATGTTACAATACATTTAAGTATTTTAACTTTGGGGGTAAAAATGAATTTTTTTAAATCTTCTATAAATGAGATTTTCAACAGAGATTTTTTTAAGAAATTTTTCATTCTTATTATTGGTAATTTCCTAATTGCGTGTGCCATACTATTTTTTATTAGACCCAATGCTCTAATAAGTGGTGGGCTTACAGGTTTAGCTGTTCTTATTAATCAAATTACAAATACTAATCTCTCTATTTTAATTTTACTGCTAAACTTTCCAACATTTTTACTATCCATGTTTTTTTTAAAGAAAGATTTTACATTTTTCTCAGCTATAAGCGTTTTAATTATTTCTTTCATAGTGTCAGTATTAGAAAAAGTTTTCCATGGCCTAGCTTTAACCCATGATCCACTACTTGCTGCCATATTTGGTGGTTTAATTAATGGAGTAGGTGGTGGACTTATGTTTTTATTTGGAACAAGCACAGGTGGTCTTGATATTATAGCAGCAATTTTTAAAAAGTATTTTAATATTCAGCTTGGAAATGTCCTTATGGCTATTAACTTATGTATAATTTCTCTTTCAGGCATTTATCATGGAGCGGACAAAGCCATGTACACACTTATCTTATTATTTATTTCATATCAGGTTATTGACATGATTCAAATGGGTGTTGGCAGACAAAAACAGATATTTATTATTTCAGATTATCACGATGAAATAGCCAAAGAGGTTCATAAAAAAGTCCACAGAGGTGCAACTTTCTTAAAGGGGCAGACTGCATATTTAGGAAAAGATGTGTATCTTGTTTATATTATTTGCTCCTCCCATCAGCTAGTTACTGTTAGAAATATTGTTCATGAAATTGACCCTAAAGCCTTTATGGCAATTTCCGATACATCTGAAATTATGGGAAAGGGATTCAAGTCCATTAATTTTTAAAGAAAAGATATTTTAAAAAGGCTTTTATAAATATAAATCTCTTGGGAATATATTTTATATTTTCCTATAATCGAATACTTTTATATAGTAAATAAGGATGATGCAAAGAATTTTTTGCATCACCCTTTATTTTATTTTTTATTATCTAAAATTTTTAAAGCAGCCTTAACAATTCTTTTATCTTTTATTGCAAGGACTGTAAGCATTACACCATTAGTCTTAACCTGTAATTTTTTCTTTTCATTTTCTTCAGGTATATATCCTAATTTTTCTATTATAAGACCAGATATAGTTTCATGATTTTCTGAAAATAGTTTAGTATCTAGCTCTTCATTTATATCTTCTATAGTCATATAGCCGTCAACCATGTATTCGTTGGGACCAATTTTTTCCATACTGGGAGTATTCCTGTCATATTCATCCTCAATTTCCCCAACAATTTCTTCAACTATATCTTCAACTGTAACCATACCTGAAAAACCACCATATTCATCTATTAATATAGCTACATAATTCTTGCTTGTTTGAAGTTCTTTGAGTAGCCTATCAATTTTTTTAGTTTCAGGAACAAAGTATGGCGTTTTTAAACATTTATCTAAGTTGAAATTTTGATAATTATTTTTTTCATACTCTATAAATAAATCTTTTATATTAATAATCCCTATAATATTGTCTGCATTTTCTCTATATACAGGCATCCTTGAATACCCTGTTGCCAATATTTCAGAAATTGAATCCACGCTAAATTCATCATAATCCACCATAAATATAGCTGTCCTTGGTGTCATTATTTCGTAAGCCATCTTGTCATCAAAATCCATAATATTTATTATCATATCTTCACCAGTAGAGTTGATAACCCCCTGTTCTTGAGATACTTTTATATAGGATTTTAATTCTTCTTCAGAAATTTGTTCTTCAACATCTTCTGAATACTTGCCCAAAAGTTTTAAAACTAAAACTGTTGAAATAGATAAGAGTTTTACAAAGGGTGCAAAAATTATTGATGTGATTTTTACAGCATAAACACCTCTTAATGCAACATTTTCAGCATTATAAAGAGCAATTCTTTTTGGTACAAGTTCACCAAAAACAAGTGAGATATATGACAAAATTAAAGTTACTACTATAAAAGAAATGGTTGTTCCGTAAGGGATATTTATTTCCCTTAAATAATCACCAAAAACTCTTGATATTGAAGTAGCTGCTGAACCAGATGAGAAAAATCCCGCTAAGGTTATAGCGACTTGAATTGTAGACAAAAATCTTGTAGAATTTTTTAAGATTTCTAATAGAGTTTTAGCTCTTTTATTTCCTTTTTCAGCTAGTTCCTTTATTTTATTTTTATTAGCTGAAACCATTGCCATTTCTGCAGATGCAAAAAAAGCATTCACCATAGTTAAAAAAACAATTAATATTAGCTTTGCCCAAAGGGCAGCGCCCTCGTCCATTTATATTCCTCCAAATGATATAATATGCTTATTATATCAATAAATTTATATTCTTGCTATAATTTAATATAATTTTAAAAAAATTATTATAGATTTATAAAATGGGTAAAAATCTAGAGGTGATTTAATGTTTTTTATTTGTGGAATAACAAATGGTAAAGATGATTTATCTTATGATGAAGATTTGTTTGTGCACTCCTGTGGCGCCTATGGTCGCTACCAAGTATTTATGACTTATTTTAAACTGAGCTTATTTTTTATAACCATTCTAAAATTCAATAAAAAATATTTTGTTAAAACAACTTGTTGTGATAGAATTTATGGTCTAGATAAAAGTCTTGGTCAAAAAATAGAAAATTCTATAGATGTAATCATTAACGAAGATGACTTAATAGAAATTGAATATGAACAAAATAGTAATTTTAAAATTTGTAAAAATTGCAACTATAAAACCGATAAAGAATTTTTATATTGTCCAAAATGTGGACAGAAATTATAGGAGGTAAATTTTGAAATTTATAAAACGAAAATTAACGCTTTTAATTTTATTAATAACAGTAGGTATTGGAGCTTTTTTCTTTGGAATGAATGAAGCTAAAAGTGATTTAACACCAGAGATTTCCTCTTCTCTAATTTCAAGTAAATTAATAGGTGTAAAGGAGCTGACAACTGTTAAATACCATTACAAAAATATGGGGCAATTTTCAAATCAGTCTACTTTTTATGGTTGGAAAGTCCCCTTTACGGATAAAAAATTTATTGTCGCTTATGAGGGTTTTATTTGTGCTGGAGTTGATTTAGAAAATCTTGACATACAAATTCATGACAAAACAATAAACATTAAAATTCCAAAATCAAAGATATTAAGCCACACAATTGATGAGAAATCCATTAAAGTTTTTGATGAAAAAAATTCAATATTTAATCCCATTAAAATTGAAGACTATAAAAATTTTTCTACTGACCAAAAGACTGTAGTGGAAAAAGATGCGATAAAAAAAGGCTTGTTAAAGGAAGCTGATGAAAAAACGCAAAAAGCTATAGAAAAAATTTTAAATGTTGACGATCTGTTAAGGGCTTATCAGATAAAAGTTTCAATGAAATAATCTAAAAAAGAAAGTAATATTAACAATTACTTTCTTTTTTTATTCATTTACCTTATCTTGCCTTCTCACAATATATATTGCTGCAAGAACTATAAAAATTATTGCAATTATTTTATTTATCCCCATATCTTCACTAAAAATTATAAATCCAGCAATTAATGAAACTATGGGCTCAGCCGTAGATAAAATTCCTGTTTTTGTAGCTCCAATTTTAAATATTGCCAATTGATACAAAAGAGTCGCACCTATTGTTAGGAAAAATGAATATACAAGTAAAAATCCCCATTGTCCATGGCTAAAATCATATTTAATAGGAATTTTTAATACAAGCGCATAAAGACCTATGACAATTGCTCCAAAAAAATTAACATAGAATAAACTTTTCATGACATTCATATTTGGCATATTTGATTTTTCTATGGATACAGAATAAAAAGCAAAGAAAAAAGCTGATAAAACTGCATAAATTACTCCGCTTAGCTCATGAACATCAGAAAAATCTGCCAACATTAAAACACCTATACAAGATAAAATAAGTGCTAGAATTTCAGCTTTACTAGGCTTATTTTTAAAAACAAAAGACATAATAATAAAAATTATGCAAGGATAAATAAAGTGAATAGATTCTGCACAACCTGCACCTAAATATTTATATGATGAAAATAGGGTTATAGATGTCCCGCCAAAAAGAGCTCCTGCCAAAAAAACTTCTATTAAATCTTTCTTTTTTAAAGATAAATCAATCTTTATAATAAATTTACAATAAATAAAGATAGGCAAAAGCCACAAAAACATTCTATAAAAAGATGATGTTATGGGATTTATCCCGAAATTTATTAAAGATTTTGTAAATATTGGCATTATTCCATAAATAATAGCTGAACTAATAGCATATAGATAACCAAGTTTATTTTTCATAAAGCCTCCCAGTAAATCACATAAACAATGATACTACTATTTAAAAATTTTTTCCATTAAAAAAAGGTGCCTAAGCACCTCTAATTTAATATTAACCATCTACCTCAATAATACCGTAATCCCCATCACTTCTCTTGTAGGAAACTTCAATTTTATCATTTTCTGCATTCTTGAAAATGAAGAAATTATGATTTAACAACTCCATTTGAAGTATAGCCTCATCTTCATGCATAGGTCTTAGAGTAAATGTTTTTCTTTTTTTGATATCTTTATCTTCTTCTTTTTGCGCCGGTTCCTTGTCAAAATTATCAAACCTTATTGTTTCATTATTTTGATATCTTTTTTTAAGTCTTGTCTTATACTTTCTAACCTGTCTTTCGAGCTTGTCTACAGTTTTGTCAATTGAAACAAACATATCTTGTGATGTTTCTTCGGCTCTTAAAATTGTACCGGGCAAAAATATTGTTACTTCAACTTTTTGACCATTCTTTTGTTTAGAAAAAACAGCCCTAGCTTGAACTTCTTCAGCAAAATATTTGTCCAATTTGGAAAACTTTTTTTGTGCTTGGTCCTTTAAACCTTCTTTTAAATCAATATTTTTTCCAACTAATTCTAGTAACATATAATGCACTCCTTTACAATGTTCTTATAAAGATTATACCCAAATTTAAAAATTTAATCCTAAAATTTCTTTTAATATACTTTTGACATTATTATTGGTATAATCAAGCATGAAAGAATTTATAACAAATTTAGCTTAAAAGCTTATTTTACAAAAAGGTGAAATATGATTAATAAATTAGATATATTTAGTTTAACAACTTCATTAATCCTTGAAAAAGCAAAGAATAATATTAATTTTAATGATTCCACTTATCCTGACATTTTAAACGAAGAAAAGGAAGAATCCGATATATTTCCTTTTATGAATAAAAGCGCTTTTGCAGGCTGGATACTATTTGATACTAAAAGCAATTTAACCTTTAGCAAAGACTACATCACCAATAATATAGGAGATGATTATATAGATGGCTTTAGTGAATTTAACCTAGATGAATATTTTGATTTTATTTTTTCATCATACTCTTCAATTTTCACAGTAGAAGAAATTGAAGGTTCATATATTTATTTAAGAGATCTGATTTTAAATATAAAGATAAAAGCCTA